>NZ_RCNZ01000036.1:0-116823 GCF_004307525.1 Pseudomonas sp. Sample_21
CAATCGAAAGGGGCAGTTATCGCTTGAGGATAATCATAGAATCTCCCACAGGGGACCGGCGTTGCTTGTTTGATTGGGGTTCTACAGGCCATCAGTACTCAGGCAGGTCCGCCGTTCTTGTCTGGCAGTTGGGCAAACCACTGCGCATACGGTGTATTGCTCACTTTGAATCGGTTGTAATCCGGGCTGCCGTCATCCCACCACACCGGCCCGCGTTCACCCAGCGCGACTTTGGCCTCGTTGACGCGAGCTCTCGCTGACTTCAACGCCTGTGCATCGTCGCCACGCTTCGCCTCTTTGACCGCACGCCGCGCTGACATGAGTTCGGCTACAAATGCCTCACGCTCGGCGGCTGGCAGCGCTGGATTGCTGCAACGCCAGAGTTGCTGCTTGACCACAAAATAGCGGCCATCGGGGGTGGTGGGGTACATGGGCGATATCCTGCGTGATCCAGTCTCAGACCGGGTAGGACAACTCGCCGATGAGTTTATCCAGCGTAATCGGATAATCGCGCACCCGCACGCCGCAAGCGTTATAGATCGCATTGGCGATCGCCGCCGCGGCGCCGCTGATACCCAACTCGCCAACGCCTTTGGCCTTCAACGGGGTGGCATACGGGTCGACTTCATCGAGAAAGATGACTTCCTGATGGGGAATGTCGGCGTGCACCGGCACCTCGTATCCGGCCAGATCGTGATTGACGAAAAAGCCGATTCGATGATCCACCGCCAGCTCTTCCATCAATGCCGCGCCGGCGCCCATGGTCATGCCGCCGATGATCTGGCTGCGCGCAGTTTTCGGGTTGAGGATGCGCCCGGCGGCGCACACGGCCAGTTGCCGACGCAGGCGAATTTCGCCGGTCGCCGCATTGACCGCGACCTCGGCGAAATGCGCGCCAAAGGTCTGCTGGGCGAAGCGCTGGGCAAGGTCACCGTATTCCATGCGGTCCTCGCCCGTCAGCTCGCCATTGGCTGCGGCCTGAGCCAAGCCAACCTGCTGCGAGCCTGCGCGAATCTGTGCATCGACAAACTCGGCTTGCTGCGGGTCAATCCCGACGGCGCGAGCGGCGGCCTCACGCAGTTTCACGCACGCGGCATACACGCCGGCAGTGGAGGAGGCGGCGCCCCACTGGCCGCCGGAGCCCGACGATGCCGGAAGCCGCGAATCGCCCAAGTGCACCACGACACGGTCCAGCGGCACGCCCATCATTTCGGCGGCGGTCTGGGCGATGATGGTGTAACTGCCGGTGCCGATGTCGGTCATGTCGGTTTCCACGGTGATGACGCCTTGACGATCGAGACGCACCCGCGCCGCCGAAGCGGTCGTCGGTGCGCCGCGAATCGCCGAGGCTAGCCCGATGCCGATCAGCCAACCGCCCTCACGGCGCTGAGCGGGTTGAGGGTTGCGCTGACGCCAGCCGAAGCGTTCGGCCCCAGTGTTCAGGCATTCCACCAACTGCCGTTTGGAGAACGGCCGCGCCGGTTGCTCCGGATCGACCTGCGAATCGTTGAGGATGCGCAGTTGCAGCGGATCCATTTGCAGCTTTTCCGCCAGTTCATCCATGGCGATTTCCAGCGCCATCATCCCCGGTGCCTCGCCCGGCGCGCGCATCGCCGAACCCTCGGCCAGATCGAGCACGGCGAGATTCAAACGGGTCATGCGATTGGCACCGGCGTAAAGCAATCGGGTTGACGCGGTAGCCGCTTCGGCGCGTCCGCCGCGCAGATTGCCCGACCAGCTCTCGTGGCCGATCGCCGTGATCACGCCGTCACGGTTGGCACCGATGCGCAGGCGCTGAAGCGTCGCCGGACGATGGGTCAGGTTGTTGAACATCAGCGGCCGCGGCAGCGCGACTTTCACCGCCCGCCCGGCATGTCGAGCGGCCAGGGGTGCCAACACTGCGTCGCAAAGAATCGTGCCCTTACCGCCGAAGCCACCGCCGATATACGGCGAGATCAGGCGCACATCTTCCTTGGCGATGCCGAGGGTTTTCGCCAGATCGCGCACGCCCCAGTTGATCTGTTGGATCGATGTCCACAAGGTCAATTGCTTGCCACTCCAGCGGGCAATGGTTGCGTGCGGTTCCATCATCGCGTGGGCCTGGTCAGGCGTGCTGTAGTGCTGATCGATTTGCACGGGCGCAGCGTTGAAGGCGCCTTCGAAGTCACCGACGCGGGTCTGCGGCGGCGGGCCGAAGCCGGCCGGTGGCGGTGGGGTTGCGGAGTCTTTCGCAGCCGCCAGATCGAATGAACCTGGCTCGGCCACGTAGCGGATGTCGAGCAAGCCGGCGGCCGCGCGCGCCTGTTCAAAAGTGTCTGCGACGACAATCGCCACGGCCTGGTGATAGTGATCGACCTGCGGCCCGGCCAAGGCCCTGGCTACGTAAAACTCGCCTTTGGCCAATGCCCCGGCGTTTTCGTAAGTGACGATGGCGATTACCCCGGACGCCTCCCGCGCTTGCGTCGAATCGATCGAGGCAATGCGCCCTTTGCCGATCCCGGCGCCGACGATATAGCCATAGGCGGCGTCCGGCGCCGCTGCGTTTTGCTCGTAGGCGTAGGGGGCGGTGCCGGTGGTTTTCAGCTTGCCGTCGATGCGGTCGGCAGGTTGGCCGATGACGTTCAGCTGGTCGATCGGATTGGAGCCGGCCGGGGTGTCGAATTTCATCTGCGAACTCCTTTCAGACAGGCTGGCGGCGCCCACGTAGCGCGGCGCAGCCATCGATTGACGTCGGATCTCTACGAGCCTAGGCCATCGACGCGCTGCTGATAATGCGCGGTTTCAGGATGGAGTGATGAATCCCGCTCACCAATCCTGACCAACATGACAAATAAGAATAAGTTTCAATTACTAATGCGACCGTATACCATGCGCCGCGTTTTCATTGGCGGTTTTGCCCTTCGTTCTGGCCTATTCGTAAAGGTTTTCACCTCATGCGTCGAACTCTGCTTTCCATTTGTGTGCTGCAGGCGTTGTCTTCTTCCTCGTGGGCTGAGTCAGCCGAACCGACTTCTTCAACGCTTGAGCTGGAAGCCACCGATGTGGTCGGCACAGCGGATTACGAACGGGCAGACGGCCCGGTGCAGGGCTATCGCGCGACCCGTTCGGCCAGCGCCACGCGCACCGACACTTCGATTCATGAAACCCCGCAGTCGATCAGTGTGGTGACCAAGGATGCCGTCGAAGACCTCGGCGCGACGCGTTTGCAGGATGCGCTGGATTACGCCGGTGGCGTCGGTCGGGCGAACAATTTCGGCGGGCAGGGCATGACCACCTTCACCGTGCGCGGTTTTACCACCGGTGAGTTCTACCGCAACGGTTTCCCGATCAACCGTGGCTACCCGAACATGCCTGACGCCAATACCATCGAGCGTCTGGAAGTGCTGCGCGGCCCGGCGACCATGCTCTATGGCCGTGGCGATCCCGGCGGCACCTTCAACGTGGTGTCGAAACAGCCGTTGCCCGAGCGCACCGTTACGTTAGGCAGCCAATTGAACGACCAAGGCATAAAGCGCGGCACCCTCGACGCTTCCGGGCCGCTCGACGAAGAAGGGCGTCTGGCCTATCGCTTGAATGTGGTGGGCGAGGGCGGTGACACTTTCCGCGATCATGTCGAGACCGAGCGCTACGGCATCACGCCGGTGCTGACCTGGCAGGCCACCGACGCGACCAAGCTGATTTTCGAAGGCGATTTCATGCGCAACAACGCGCCGCTCGATCGCGGCGTGACGCGCTACCCGGCGCAGATCGGCACTGCCTCGCGCGATACCTTCTTTGGCGAGAAGGACGTCGGCAAGCTGCACAACGACAACAACATGGCGCAGTTGCGTTTCGAGCACATGCTCAACGACGACTGGACCCTGGGCGGCGGTTTCCAGTGGCTTGACGGCTCGCTCAAGGGCAATGCGATCGAGGCCAACGGCATTGCCGCTGACGGCCGCACGCTGGGGCGCAACTTCAACTACCGCAAGCTGGAATGGACCGACAAGGACACCCAGCTCAACCTCACCGGGCATTTCGACACTGGCGGTCTGCAGCACACCTTGCTCACCGGCATCGAGTATGAAGATTACGATTACAAGTCGATCATCCAGCGCTCCAGCGGCGCGGTCAGTGCCTACCCGATCGACATCTTCAATCCGGTTTACGGCCAGCCACGCCCGGCGCTGACCCGCACACCGACTCACGACAAAGAGAACCTCAAGACCTACGCGGCATTCGTGCAGGATCAGGTCGCCCTGACCGACAAACTGAAAGTGCTGGCCGGCGCACGTTTCGAGCGCTTCGAGCACGATTACGAAACCTACGTGCCCGGCGGCAAGAGCTGGCAGGCCAGCGACAACGCCGTCACCCCGCGTATCGGCGTCACCTACGATTTGACCGATACCCTGGCGGTCTACGCCAACACCGCGCGCTCGTTCAAGCCCAACACCGGCGCCAGTCGCGAAGGCGGCGGTTTCGCCCCGGAGAAAGGCAAGTCCTACGAGATGGGCGTGAAGTGGGAAGCGCTGGATCAGCAGTTGAGCGTCGACGCGGCGATCTACCAGATCGAAAAACGCAACGTGCTGACCACCGACCCGGTGGATTCGACCTTCAGCGTCGCCGCCGGTGAAGTGCGCAGCCGTGGTTTCGACGTCAACGTCAGCGGCAATCTCACCCCGGAGTGGCGAGTGGTCGGCGGTTACGCTTACGTCGACGCCGAGGTGACCAAGGACAACACGCTGCGCTCCGGCACGCGCCTGCTGAACATCCCGAAGAACAGCTTCAGCCTGCTCAATATGTACGAATTCCAGGACGGCACGCTCAAAGGCCTTGGCCTTGGCACCGGCCTGAAATACGTCGACGAGCGCGCCGGGCAGACCGCCAACACCGCGTTTTCCATGGGCAGTTACACCGTGGTCGACCTGCTGAGCTTCTACAAGGTCAACGACAAGGTGCGCCTCAATCTCGATGTGAAAAACATCTTCGATCGCGACTACGAAGAAGGCGCCTTCGGCAACGTTTACGCCTACCCGGGCGCGCCGCGAACCGTGCAGGTGGGGATTTCCTACACGCTGTAAGTCACCGCAGCGGTTGCCGCCGGCCCATGCTGGCCTGAGAGTGGCATGTCGAAATCAGACATCGGCATGCCGCACTCAGGCTAGTTGCGCGGCGGTCGGGCCACGTAAGGTGAAGCATCATTTCGTCGGCAAAGCGTCTGCGTCGCAGCTTTCGCCTGATGCCGACACCGGAAATGATGATCGCCTGACGCTCAGTCAGTGGCCCAAACGTCGATCATGAGAACAATAAGAACCCATGACTAGCCTGAACCCCAAGGACTCCAACGGTCAGTTGGCGCAAGGTTTCAAACCGCGTCACGTCACCATGCTTTCCATTGCCGGCATCATCGGCGCAGGACTTTTCGTTGGCTCAGGCCACGCCATCGCCGCCGCAGGACCTGCGGTGCTGCTCGCTTATCTGTTCTCCGGTCTGCTGGTCGTGCTGGTGATGCGCATGCTCGGTGAAATGGCCGTGGCGCACCCCGACACCGGCTCGTTTTCCACCTACGCCGATCAAGCCATTGGCCGCTGGGCCGGGTTCACCATCGGCTGGCTCTACTGGTGGTTCTGGGTGCTGGTAATTCCCATCGAAGCACTGGCCGCCGGGCACGTGCTCAATCAGTGGTTTCCCCAGGTCGATGCGTGGTTGTTCGCCTTGCTGTCGATCGTGCTGCTGGTGATTACCAACCTGTTCAGCGTGTCGAAATACGGCGAGTTCGAATTCTGGTTCGCCATGGCCAAGGTCATCGCAATCATCGGTTTCATCGGCCTGGGCTTTGCGGTGCTGATGGGCTGGATTCCCGAGCGTGAAGCCAGTGGCTTGAGCACGCTGATGGCCGAGCACGGCGGCTTTGCTCCGAACGGTATGTCGGCGGTGGTCGGCGCGTTCATCACCATCATGTTCAGTTTTATCGGCACCGAAGCGGTGACCATCGCCGCTGCGGAGTCGAACAACCCGGCGCAGAACATCGCCAAGGCCACGCGCTCGGTGATCTGGCGTATCGGCATTTTTTATTTGCTGTCGATCTTCGTGGTGATTTCCGTGGTGCCTTGGAATGACCCGCAGCTCGCCTCGGTCGGTTCCTACCAGCGCGCACTGGAACTGATGAACATTCCTAACGCCAAATTCCTCGTCGACGTGGTCGTATTGATCGCGGTGGCCAGTTGCATGAACTCGTCGATCTACATTTCCTCGCGCATGCTCTATTCGCTGGGCCGACGCGGCGATGCGCCGCCGGCATTGAAGATGACTTCGGCGGCCGGCGTGCCACGCGCGGCGGTCATTGCCAGCACGGTGATCGGCGCAGGCGTGACGTTACTCAGCTATTTCATGCCGGCCGGGCTGTTCCAGTTCCTGCTCGCCAGCTCCGGCGCAATTGCCTTGCTGGTGTATCTGGTGATCGCCATTTCGCAGTTGCGCATGCGCCGCCGACTGGAACGGGAGAAAGTCGAAATGACCTTGCGCATGTGGCTGTTTCCCTGGCTCACCTGGCTGGTCATCGCCTTTATCTGCGCGGCGTTGGCAGTGATGATGATCACCCCTGAACATCGCCTTGAAGTGACTTCGACCATTGGCTTGGCGCTCCTGATTTCCTTCGTCGGATTGATCACCAGCCGCCAGCACGGGCCGGCGGCCAGAGTGGCGGCGGTGGGCAAAGCCTAAGCAAACAACGCTTTGAGCCCACGGGAAAACCAGCCGTTCGGGCTCGAAGGCAGATGCTCACGTTGATTGAATGAGCCCGTCAACGCGCAGGTTTCACTGGCGAGCGAGCCCATCAATTGCGGCAGCAAAAAGCTGCGTTCGCATTCACTGGCGGACAGTCCGGTGTTCTCTTGCGGCCAAACGACGCTGGTTTCGGCAAACGGCTTCATGGCGCACCTCCTCAACAATCAAACGTCCAGCACCAGGGTTTCGCTGCCCTGCGCCGGGGCGGCGCAGCAGATCAGCACTTCGTCGTCCGCCAGGCGCATGGCCGGCGGGGTGAGGTAATGCACCTGGCCGCTGGTAAGGCGGGTTTTGCAGGTGCCGCACGAGCCGCCGCGACAGCTGAACTCCGGGTTCAAGCCACGCGCCTCGGCCAGTTCCAGCAAGGTGCCGCTGCCCGGTTCCCAGCGTGCTTCCTTGCCGGACGTGGCGAACAACACCTTGACCGGTTCTTCCGCGACCGGCACTTGCGGCGGCGCCGGGGTGCTGATTTCGACATCGCGGATCAGCGTCGACGGGCCGAAGGTTTCGGCGTGGATGCGATCATCGGGAATGCGCATTTTGCGCAAGCCGTCGTACAGCGCCTGAGTGAAGCTGCCCGGGCCGCACAGGTAGAAATCGTAGTCATCCAGCGGCAGCAGGCTCTTCAGCAGGGCGACGTCGATGCGCCCGGCATGATCGTAACCCTGCGCTGTTGCGTCCAGCGGCGGCTGGCTGACCACGCGCAGCACCTTGACCTTGTCACCGGCGCGCGCAGCCAAGGCGTCGATTTCTTCGCGAAAGGCCAGATCCTCGACGGTGCGACTGCTTTGCACCACCCAGGTCGGGCGCATGCGGCTGATGCGTTTGCCCTGATAGACCACCTCGCGCAGCATCGACAGCAGCGGCGTTACCCCAACCCCTGCGGCCAACAGCACCAGTGGCCGGCGTTCGGTGGCGTCGACGGTGAAATCGCCTTGCGGCGCGCGGGCTTCGATCAAATCCAGTGCCTGGACCCGATCATGCAGATGCGAGGATACCGAGCCATCGCGTTTGACGCTGATGCGCAGGAACTCGTCCGACGGCGCGCTGGACACGCTGTAGGTGCGGATCGACGCGGCATCCTGACCGTCGAGCAAGACCTTGATCGGCAAGTGCTGGCCCGGTTCAAAGCGCGGCAGGCCGAAGCCATCGTTGGCTTGCAGGTAAAAGGAGCGGATCTGCGGACTCTCATCGACCACCCGCGTGACGTGCAGCGCGCGCCATTGATTGCGCAGCGCCTCGGCCTGCAGACGCTCGCGGGTCTGTTCCCAGCTGCCGGTCATTTGCGAGTTGGGCGAATCGCCTTCCGGCTGCTCGGCCCAGCGCAGTGGCAGCGCGGCCTGACGGTAAACGATGCGCTGCGGCTTGAAGCGCCACAGGCGCTCGGCGCCCTGGAACGCGGCGATTTGCGGATCGTCGAGCAGCACTTCTGCGCTGCCGGTCATCTGCAACAGATCGCCGCTTTCGAAATCGATAAAGGTCAGCCCGGCGCGCGGGTTGAGCAGGATGTTGCCCAAGGTGTTGAAGAACAGATTGCCGGAGAAATCCGGGATGGTCAGGGTGCCGTCCTCGTCCATGTGCACGAAGCCGGATTTTCCACCGCGATGGGACACGTCGACTTGGCGCTCGCCGTCGCGCACCACGTAAGTGGCCACGTAGAACGAGTCGGCGGCGGTGATCATGTCGCGCACCAAGGGTTCGCTGATCGGCAAGTCGAGCGCGTTGTCGGTGGTCTCGTCGACGAAGGCGTAATGGCGCAGGTTGATATAGCGCGGGCAGTTGCCGTAAGCCTGGGTCACGCCGATCTCAAGAATGTTGTCATCGCGGCGGCTGATATTGCCGTTCATGCGATTGCGCCGACGGGTGTGCAGCTCGATGCCGAGCATGCCGATCGCATCGCCGGGTTGCAGGCCTTGATTGGCCGGGTCATTGGGCTGCGCGTCGAGTTTGATGTTCAGAACCTGTGGTGACGGCGAATCCATGAACCCCGGTTGACCGGTGCGCAGCGTCGCCCACGGATCGCCCTGGCTGTCGACAGCGCCGAGTACGACGAAGGGCAGTTGCGCATAGAACTCGCGGTGCTGGTCCGGCATCCAGTCGCGGGCCAGTTGCCGCTGACCGACACCGACCATCATCTCCACCGCGCCGACGGCACGTTGCAGGGTCAGCTCACCTTCATGCCAGGGCGAGGGCTGCGGTTTCGACGCTGTGTCCATTTCGATTCTCCTCGGGTGCAAACGGGCCGGTGAGCCGCCAGGGGCTGAAGCTCAAGTGGGCTCATGTTCGCCCTCGGCCGGTTGCGAGGGAATGGCCAGAAACTGCAATCCACTGTTTCACTCGGTGAAATGATCCCTGCGCGTGCCTAAGGAGGCGGGTGATTATTTCACTGGCTGAAATGCTCGATTGTATTTGCTGAGGATTCCGCGATTTGCGGCAGGGGAGCAGGATGAGCTCCATCGACACGATCAGCGGGTCGACCTCAAATAATCCAGGAGCACGTCATGTCTCAGTCAGCCGTCAAACTGTACCGCCATCCGTTGTCCGGCCACTCGCATCGCGTCGAGTTGATGTTGTCCCTGCTGGATGTGCCGACCGAACTGGTGTTCGTCGACCTGATGAAGGGCGCCCACAAAACCCCTGAATTCCTCGCCCTCAACCGTTTCGGCCAGGTGCCGGTGATTGATGACAACGGCACGGTGCTCGCGGATTCCAACGGCATTCTGGTTTATCTGGCGAGCAAATACGGCAACGGCCAGTGGCTGCCGAGCGATCCGGTCGAGCAAGCCAAGGTGCAACGCTGGTTATCGGTGGCCGCCGGGCAGATCAGCTCCGGCCCGGCCACGGCACGCTTGATCACGGTGTTCGGCGCCGGTTACGACGCGGCTGATGCGATCAAGCGTTCCCACGCTTTATTGCAGGTGATGGAAGACGAGTTGGCCAACAGCGCATTCCTTGCCGGCGATAAGGCAACCGTTGCCGATGTGGCCGCCTACACTTACGTCGCCCACGCACCGGAAGGCAATGTCTCGCTGGAGGATTACCCGAATGTGCGGGCGTGGCTGGCGCGGGTCGAGGCGCTGCCGAAATTCGTCGGCATGCAGCGTACAGCGGTGGGCCTGCAAACAGCTTGATTCACAACGATGCACATATCCTGTGGGAGCGAGCCTGCTCGCGAAAGCGGTGTGTCATTCAACGGTGATGTTGACTGACAGAATGCCTTCGCGAGCAGGCTCGCTCCCACATGATTTCACTGTGTTTTCGAAGTTTTTTACAGGATCCCGTCTATGGATCGTTTTCAGGAAATGCGCATGTTCCTGGCCGTGGCCGAGGAGGGTGGCTTTGCGGCGGCGGCCCGGCGTTTGAACACCTCGCCCCCCAGCGTCACCCGCGCCATTGCCGCGCTGGAGCAACGCATCGGCACGCGCCTGTTGTCGCGCACCACGCGCAGCCTGCACCTGACCGAAGCCGGGCATCGTTATCTGGACGATTGCCGAAGAATTCTGTGCGACGTCGACGAAGCCGAAGAGGCGGCCGCCGGCAGTTATCGGGTGCCGTGCGGGCACTTGAGCGTGACCGCGTCGGTGTTGTTTGGCGAGCTGTTCATCGCGCCGTTGCTGGCGCAATACGTCGATGCGTTTCCTTCAGTGCATCTGAAGGCGTTGCTGGTCGATCGCGTGGTGAACATGGCGGAAGAGGGTATCGATGTCGCCGTACGCATCGGCCATCTGCACGAAAACAATCAGCATGCAATCAAGGTCGGCGAGGTCCGCCAAGTGATTTGCGGCACGCCGGATTACTTCGCCCGCTATGGCCGACCGCAACATCCGAACGAGCTGAGCCGCGCCAATATCGTCATGTCGTCCGCCAGTCATTTGCTCAGCGATTGGCAATTCGCCCATGCCGATGGCCCGTTGAGCTTTCGCTTCGAACCGCGTCTGGTGGTCACCGCGAATCAGGCGGCGATCAACATCGCCAGTTCCGGTTGGGGCATTACCCGGGTGCTGTCTTATCAAGTCGCCAGCCAGGTTGCGGCCGGTGAACTGGAATTGGTGTTGCAGGCCTTTGAGCCGCCGGCGTTACCGGTGCAACTGGTCTATCTGAAACATCCGCGCGTACCGGCGAAGGTGCGCACGTTTGTGGATTTTCTCAGCGAGCGGCTGCAACACCACCCAGCGTTGAAAGCCGTGAACAGGGTTCACGGCTAAGGCTTCAAGGTTCAACTCAGCGCTGGATCAGTTTGCGGCCGCAGCGGTTTCGATCAGGCTGGCAACGGCTTTCGGGTTGGACACCATCACCACGTGCGAAGCGCCTTTGACCACGACGGTCTGCTTGGAGTGCGCGCGCTCGGCCATGAACGCCAGGGCTTGCGCCGGGATGTTCTTGTCCTGGTCACCGTAGACGAAGTACGACGGCACGGTTTTCCATGCGGGCTCGGTGGCGGCTTCGTTGAGCGCGGCGACGGTCACCGGGCGCTGGGTCGCGGCCATCAACTTCGCATCTGCCGGGGAAACATCGGCTGCGAACTGCTCATGGAATTTGTCCTGCTGGATGTACAAATCCTTGCCACCATCGGCCAGCTCAACCGGGGCCGACAGGGTCGGGCCAAGAGTGCTGCCAGGGAAGCGGCCGGACAATTCGGCTGCGGTTTCACCCTTTTCCGGAGCGAACGCAGCGACGTACACCAGCGCTTTGACATTGGCATTGCCGTAAGCGGCTTCGCTGATCACCGGGCCACCGTAAGAGTGGCCGACCAGCACCACCGGGGTTTTCACGCTGGCCAGCACATCCGCCACCGATTGCGCATCACCCTTGACCGAGCGCAGCGGGTTGGCGGCGGCGATCACCGGGTAGCCATCCTTCTCGAGAATCTTGACCACGCCGTTCCAGCTGCTCGAATCGGCGAATGCGCCGTGTACCAGCACCACGGTAGGTTTGACCGGCGCGGCGAACGCAGCGGTGGCGCCGAACATGGCGGCGGTAAGGGCGAGGGTTGCGAAGACTTTGTTCATGGTGATGTCCTGTCGATTGGTTAAGGTGGGAATGGAAGCGACAGTGGTATTTAGCGCGCTAAATGTGTCAGTTGTGTGTGCGCACGGCCGAACTTCGCATGCGTATGTATCTGTGTCGGTGAAAGCTACACGCTGATACAAAGCGATCCATTCAATCAGATCGCGCGGCGGACTTTGCCCGGGGCCTCGCCGTAGATTTCCTTGAATTTCTTGCTGAAGGCAGCCTGCGACTGATAGCCGACCTGTACGGCAATGTCGTTCAGGCCCAGATGCGAATGGCTCAGCAGACTGAACGCCAGCTCCATGCGCAACTGGGTCAGCAGCACCCACGGCGACACGCCAGCGACCCGGGCGAAGGTGCGCATGAACGTTGCACGGGACATGTTCGCGGTGTCGGCCATGGCTTCGATAGTCCATTCGTGCGCCGGGTCGGCCAGTATCGCCTGACAGGTTCGGCCGAGGCGCTGGTCGCCTAGCAGCGCCAGGGTGCTCTTGTCCTGCTCCGCACGGGCCAGATGCGCACGCAGAATCAAGGTGAACAAGGCTTGGGACAGTGAATCGAGGAGAAAGCGTGCACCCGGCTGTTCGCTGTCGGCTTCGCTGCGCAACAGCGCAATCAGGGCGGTCAGCGGCGCATCCATCGGCAAGCCATCGTTGGCAATCAACAGGTTATCGGGGAGGGCGGCGAACAGCATCGACGCGCGGTTGTAGTGAAAGCCACCGCAGAGCATGTCCAGATCGGCGCTCGCGCCGCCCAGCCGATAGATCGGCAACACCCCGCCGGGAATCAGCGTTGGCGACATCGGCGCTACGTTTTTGCCGGCACTGTGCAGCACATGTGGCGTCCCCCGTGGCAACAGCAGAATATCGCCGGCGCGCATCGCCAGGCGTTGTCCGCTGGCCAGTTCCACCCGGCATTCACCTTTGAGCACGACGTGGTAGGGCGCCTTGCCCAAGGCTTCCTGTTGATGATCGCGCGCCCAATCGCCTTGAAACTGGCAACGCAGATCGAGGCTGCCGCGCACGTTGGCCAGGCTGATGAGCTTATCGAGCGAGTTCATTGGCACCCATCACGAAGGAATCCGCAAAGTTGAGACGATTGAGCAAGACGTTGAGCATGACCGACAAAAGCGCGATTCGGTAGCACCGCAGACTGACTCCACTTTCATTGATCTGGAGACGTCGCATGTTCACCTCAATCAACGCCGGACTACAACAGCTCGGCAAACTCGATCGCCTCGGTATCCCGCTGATGCGCGTGGCCATCGCCATCGTCTTCCTGTGGATCGGCGCGCTGAAATTCGTCCCGTACGAAGCCGACAGCATCACGCCCTTCGTCGCCAACAGCCCGGTGATGTCGTTCTTCTACGAACACCCGCAGGACTACAAGGCGCACCTGACCCATGAGGGCGAGCTGAACGCCGACAGGCGCGCCTGGCAGACCGCGAACAACACCTACGGCTTTTCCACCGGGCTTGGCGTGGTGGAAATCCTCATCGGTCTGCTGGTTCTGTCCAACCCGCTTTCCCGCCGCACCGGCCTGCTCGGTGGCGCGCTGGCGTTCGCTACGCCGCTGGTGACCCTGAGCTTTCTGATCACCACGCCGGAAGCCTGGGTCGCTGCGCTGGGCGATGGTCAGCATGGCTTTCCCTATCTGTCCGGCGCCGGACGCCTGGTGCTCAAGGACGTCCTGATGCTCGCCGGAGCGCTGCCGGTCATGGCCGATTCCGCGCGCCAATTGCTGACTGAACGTCAGGCCTGAATTCCTCATCATTTATAGAGAGATCACACGATGAAAACGTTTATTGCTTTGACCCTGGCCATCCTCGCCGGCAACGTCTTCGCCGCCACCGAACCTGCACAAACCAGCGTGCCACTGGACATCGCCAAAACCATCAGCATCACCGACACCAGCGCCGCCTGCGGAATTGTTCCGGTGGAGGTCGTCTATGAAGACAGCCACGGCCAGCGGCATGTCGCCACGTACAACGTGCTCGGCAATGGCTGCGGTGGCGATTAGCTCAGGTTTGGCCCATAACTGCAGCGGACTCGATTTTCTCAGTCCGCTGCAGCGGTTCCGGAACAGCGATCAACAGCAGCAGGAATGCTGCCGCTGCAACTCCGGCGAGAGTCAGGAATGCCGCGCTGTAACCGGCGGCCTCGACGACAAATCCGGCCAGCCCATTGCTCAGCGCCGCGCCCAGACCAAACGCTGTGGTCAGCGCGCCGAGGCTGACATTGAAATGCCCGGAGCCGAGGGTCAGATCCTTGACCATCACCGGGAACAGCGCGCCGAACAAACCAGCGCCGACGCCGTCGAGCAACTGCACCGCGACCAGCCAGTACGGATCATCCGAGAAGGTGTAGAGCAACCCGCGCAGCGGCAGGATCAGAAAACCCGCCAGCAATAACGGTTTGCGCCCCCAGACATCCGCTTTCGCACCGGCCAGCAGCGCCATCGGCACCATGACCAGTTGCGCGGCGACGATACACGCCGACGTCAGCGGTGTGGCCATGTGCAAATTGGCTTGGGCGAGTTTCTGGCTCACCAGCGGCAGCATCGCCGCGTTGGCCAAGTGGAACAGCGCGCAGCACAGGGCAAACATCAGCAACGGGCGATTGCTCAGCAGTACCTTGAATCCGGACGGCTGATGGCTTTGATCGCCAGGCTGCAAACCGCGCGCGACGTCGTGATCTATCGCTTCTGCCGAAACGAACAGC
Organism: Pseudomonas sp. Sample_21; assembly: GCF_004307525.1. Taxonomy (NCBI): domain Bacteria; kingdom Pseudomonadati; phylum Pseudomonadota; class Gammaproteobacteria; order Pseudomonadales; family Pseudomonadaceae; genus Pseudomonas; species Pseudomonas sp. Sample_21. The sequence continues at coordinate 14,496 of NZ_RCNZ01000036.1, forward strand.
ACGGCAATCACGCTGGCCAGCGCCATGACCGCCATCAGATAAAACACCGCCACCGGACCGAACAGATAGGCAAACAAACCGGCCAATAACGCCGCGCACGCGTTGCCGGCATGGTTGAACGTCTCGTTGCGACCGGTACGCCGGGTGAATGCTCGTGGGCCGGTGATGCCCAGGGTGATCGCGGAAATCGCCGGGGCGAAAATTGACGCTGCCGCCGCGCTCAAGGCTTGAGTCAATGCCACCAGACTGAATGACGAAATGAACGGCAGGAGCAGACAACTCACCGTGACCAACAGCGCGGCGACGATTACCAGCGCACGTTTCGCCCGGCTGCTGTCAACCAGCGCACCAGCGGGCGTCTGCGTGATCAGTGCGGCGATACCGGCAATGGTCATGACCACGCCGATACTGGCCGGGTCCCAGTGGTGCACGGCGAGCAAGTAGATGGCGAGGTACGGCCCGAGGCCGTCGCGGACATCGGCGAGGAAGAAATTCAGACTGTCCAGCGAGCGGTTGTTGCGGCGATCGAGATGGCTGATCACGTTGGGCAGTCTCTTGAAAGTGAGGTCTGCGAAAATGTATCAACCTCGGCAAACCTAATGACCGAAGCGGCGGGGGATTAGTTGCAGAACGGCGGAGCAGTTGCTGCTCCGCAGATATTCATGCGTCAGGCGTTTGCAGTACTTCGATCCATAACGCGCCTTTGCCGGAGGCCGCTTCACCGACACGCTTCAGCGCGCCATCCTTGCTCACCGCGTACGTACCGACCTTGGTGCTTTTCTCGCCCGTCACCAGCAGCCAGCGGCCATCGGGAGAGAAGGCGATGTTGCGTGGTTGTTGTTCCTGCACTGAGTAGTTATCGAGGAACTTCAGTCCTCCGGTTGCCGGATCCACGGTAAATGCCGAAACGCTGCTGCTGGTGCGCTCACTCATCAGCAGCAGTTTTCCATCCGGCGACATGCGCAGGTCAGCGGCCCAGATACGCGGGGTCGGGTCGTCTTTCAGGTCGTTGTTGCGCGCATCCCGAACTGCGCCGTGAGCCAGTTGCAAACGTTCGGGAATGCCATTGGCTTCAGCAATTCGGGTCAACGCGCCGCTGGTGTCGTCGATCGAAAACGCCGTCACGGTGCCGCTCATTTCACCGACCACGTAAAGGAATTTGCCGTTCGGCGAGAACGCCAGGTGCCGGGGGCCGGTTTTCTCCGGAACGCTGACCGAGCCGTTGCCGATCGGGCTGAGCTCGCCAGTCTTGGCGTCCAGGCGATATTGCAGCACCTTGTCGGTGCCCAGGTTGCCAGCGTAGGCAAAGCGATTGCTCGGCTCGGTGCGAATAGAATGGGCATGCAGGCCGGTCTTGTAGCGAACGATATCGGCGGAAGGTTGCTGATCCTCGCCGATCTTCTGAACGCTGAGGGTGTCGGCGCCGTAGGACGCGGCGAGCAGGTAGCGACCTTTTCGATCGGTCGACAGGTAGGCCATGCTCTCTGCCAGGGGCGCTTGGGTAAACTTTGTCAGGTGCCCGCTTTTGGAGTCGATCTGATAGCCCAGCACCTGGAAGGGCTTGACCCGCAACGCTGCAAACAGCACTTTGCCGTCCGGGGTGAGCGCCATCGGATTGACTTGGTCGCCGGCCTGGATCTGCTCAACGAGGGTCAGTGCGCCGTTGCTCTGATCAAGGCGATATTGCGAGATCAGACCGTCGCCGGGGCTTGAGATGTAAGCGTAGGTAGCGGCGTTGGCCGTCACGCTCAACGTGGAGGCGAGCGCAGCGATCAAGAGGGATCTTTTCATCATTTTCAGCCTTATTGTTGTTGTGATCAGTCATCCTATGAGTGATTGGCTGGGCCATCAATGGCTATTTCGTAGGCCTGTAACGTCGCTACGCTTATTTGACGTGCTTGTTCTAGATGATTTTGATCAGCGGAAATGATCGGAGAGGGTGGTCGTGATTGAGGTTTGACACATTTCTACATACTCTCCCGTTAGCGTTGTTGTACGACATCCTACCTAATGTGCGCAGTGCAACAACTCTCACAAAAACAATAACGGAGATACCCCTATGACGAGCATGGCTCCACTCGATCATCAGGCCGCTGCAAAACCGCAAAACCTGTTCCTGCGTACGCTGAAACTGCTCGGCCCCGGCATTATCGCCGTGCTGTCGTGGCTCGGTGCGGGCGATCTCATCACGTCTTCAGTGGCCGGTGCGAACTACGGCTACGCGATGATGTGGGTGCTGGCGGTCTCGCTGTTGCTTAGATACCTGATCGTCAACATCATTGCCCGGTTCCAGCTGTGCAATAACCAGGGCATGACCATTCTGCAGGGCTACGCCCAGCTCAACCCGGTGTTTGCCTGGTTCATGCTGGTTTATGCCCTGTTGATGGGGCACTTGATGAACGCCTACATGATCAAGGGGGCAGGGGAGTCGCTGGCGATGCTGTTCAAGATCGATCAGCCATTGCTGTGCTCGGTGGCGGTGGTGCTGGCGGTCTGGATGCTGGTCGGGCGCAACATCTACACGATGATCGAAGGCGTGATGAAGCTGCTGCTGGCGATCATGACCCTGGCGTTCATCGCATTGGCGGTGATGTCCGGCCCGGATGTCAGCGGCATCATCAAAGGCACCATCGGTTTCAGCATTCCGCCGGACGAAGGCGTGCATGGCGCGTTGCTGGTGGCGGTTTCAGTGATCGGCGCGGTTGCCGGCTCGATCGCCAACTTCGTGCACCCCTATGTCATGCGCCAGAAAGGCTGGACCGGGCCGCAGCACAAGCGCATTCAACGTAACGATCTGCTGTTTGCGGTGTTTGTCGGGATCATCATCAACCTGGCGATCTGGATCGTCGGTGCGGAAATCCTGCGGCCCAATGGCATCGAGGTGAAAACCTTGGGCGATCTGGGCAAGGCACTGGAAATCTTCTTCGGCCCGATCGGCTGGTATGTGTTCTTCATCGGCGTGTTCGCGACCTTGTTTGCCAGTATTTCAGGCAAGACCACGGCGTTTCCGATGCTGATCACCGATGCCTTCCAGCATGTTCGTCCTGAGCGTCGCGAGAAGTACGGTAAAGAGTTCCATCACGACCCGATGCACAAGTGGTTCATGCTGTTCATTCTGGTCACGCCGCTGATCTGGTCGATGCCGGGCATGCCGGATTTCGTCACCCTGACCATTGGTGTCAGCGCATTGAACATCATTGGTTTGCCGGTGATTTCCCTGGGCTTGCTGATCATGTCCAACCAGAAATCGCTGCTGGACAAGCAGTACCGCAACAACCTGTTTGAAAACATCGCGCTGATGTTTGCTACAGGTCTGGCGCTATGGGTAGCGTTCCAGTTGGGCGTTGATCTGTTTACTTGATGGGAAGCAGTCGAGGGGGCAAACGCCCCCTCGAATCGCCGCTTACAACGGCACATCCATTTCGATCCGGCGCCAGGCCGCTTCGGAAAAGCTGTACACCGAAAACGCGATCAGCCCCAACGCCATCAGCATCAACAGCACGCCGCCTGCCGGCAGATTCTGCAAAGCATCCAGCGCTTCCTTCATGCCGGGTGGATTGGTCGCTTGGTAAACCGAGCCGCTGACCGCCATCAACACTGCAATCTCGATAAACACCACGCCTCGGGCAATCAGGCCAAAGCGCGACACCGGGCGCACGTAGCGCATCACTTCGTCATCCGCTTCGAAGTATTTCTCGAACGTGGCCTTCCAGCCTTTGATGATGTGGGCGATACCGACGCCCAGCGGGATCAGCGCGATCAGGTAGATCAGCAGGTTCGAGTGTTCGAATGACAGCAGCTGCGCGAGCAGATCCTTGGTCTTGCCATCGCCGGAACCGCCCGAACTCCTGAGGCCACTCACCAACAGACCCAAGGCAAAGAAGGCCAGCGCCGCGTTGACCAGCCCGCCGGCGAGCAGACCTGCGCGAATGACCAGGCCTTTGAACTCGCTGCCGTGGTGGTCGACATCGCGGATCGCTTGCAGCGCACGCCAGGCGGCGAAGGCCAGCAGGCCGGCGACCACAACACCGATCAGCACGTAGCCGAAGGGCTGGCTGAGCAATGCTTCAAGGCTTTTGTGACTGTCTTTCGGTTTGGTGGAGTCGTGCGCCGCCAGCAGCGCGAAGATGCCGATGATCAGATACAGAACGCCGCGCGCGGCGTATCCGCCTCGGGCAAGCAGGACAAGTGTGTGTTGAGTGGACATGGGATTTACTTCCAGGGAATCGATGTGAAGCAGACCCGTGGACGGGGCAGGGGTTCGATAAATGCGTCGCCGGTGGGCGACGCGCGCTTTATCAGCCTGCCATTCAGCGCTCGCCTCGCTTCAGCGTCATAACGGCGTGGTCAGCGAAAATGGAATGCGCAGCTCTTCGACCGGCCCTGAATCCCGGCCGCACATTTCGTCGTGCACGCATTGCTGCACCAGCACGCAGGGAAACGCCGGCACGGTTTGCAGCAAGTCGCGCAGGTGGGTGATCGAACGCAGGTGCATTGGTTTGGCCGCATCATCGAGCAAGGTGAACTGGCCTTGATCCACGCGAATCCTCGCCAGATAAAAACCACCTTCGAGTGACAGCAGCTCCAGTTCGCGAACTTCACTGTTGGCCGCACGTTCGGTGAGGGTTTGCAGATTCATGCTTCACTCCTTGCCTACCAGGGCAGGCGTTCTCCATCGTAGGCGAAGAAATGGCCGCTATCGGCCGGCGTCAGCGTGTCAATCAGACTCAGTAATTGCGCAGCGGCAATGTCTGCCGGGCGGGCGCTCGAGGCTCCGCGAAAAGGTTGCGACAACGGCGAGACCACCGTGCCCGGGTGCAGACTGAGCAAGCGACTCTGCGGTCGCGTGCGCGAGAGTTCGATAGCGGCGGTCTTGATCAACATGTTCAGCGCAGCCTTGGAGGCGCGATAGGCGTACCAGCCACCCAGACGGTTGTCGCCGATGCTGCCGACTTTCGCCGACAGCATCGCCATCGCGCTTTGAGGCGCAAGCAATGGCAGAAAGTCGCGCAGCAGCAATGCCGGCCCCAGCGTGTTGACCTGGAACACGGCCTGCAGCGACTCGGCGTCGATCGCGCTGTAGCTTTTTTCCGGCTTGATCCGGTCACGATGGAGGAGGCCGGCCGCGTGAATGATCAGGTGATAGGGCGCTTCGCCTGCCAGTTCGGCGGCGGCGCTGGCGATCGTTTCGGGCTGCTCGAGGTCGAGCTTCGGCACAGTTTTGCGTCCCAGCGCACGGACGCTGGCGCAGCGTGGATCCTGGTTCAAATGTTGGCAGAACGCCGTGCCGAGGGCGCCACTGGCACCGATCACCAAGGCGCGATAACCGTCGCCGAACGAGGCGAGGGTCAACCCGCTGCTCATGGGTTCGCTCCAGCGTTCTGGCGCCGGAAGAACACCGTCACCTGACCGACTTCGAAACCCCACTTGGACATACGGGTGCGGTTGATCAACGTGTCTTCGTCGACCAGGTACATCCAGTCGTCCATGCTCATCTCGTAGGTCGAGTCGTCAACCGGCAGGTTCAGGCGATAACGCCAGTGGAAGGTGTTGCCTGCGATCTGGCCCTGCGCAACCCCGACCACATCGTGCGCGCGACCGCTCCACTGACCATTGCCGCCAGGAGTGAGGGTCCAGACTCGGCGTTCACGGGTGCCGTCGCTGTAACGGAAGCGCTCGTCGAGGATCAGGTTTTCACCTTCACGACGGCTGGCGATATCTACCTCGAAACGCTTGACCACTTCGCCGTTGCGCTTCTGGAACATGCCCCAGGCTTTGACGGGCTGGCTGAAAAACTGCTCCAGATTCAAAGCCGGTTGCTGATCCGCATAACGAGCAACATCGACACTGCCGCAGCTTGCAATGCTGAGCGCCAGTCCTAACAGCAGCAGAAATCGGGTCATCTTCCTACTCCTTGTGCTTGTACAGTTAACAGGCTGTGTATAGGCCTAGCGCCGGCCGATGAGCTGGAGAAATTCCTGCCGCGTCGTCGAGCTGTCGCGAAAGGCACCGAGCATGACCGAGGAGGTCATGATCGAATTCTGCTTCTCGACGCCGCGCATCATCATGCACATGTGCCTGGCTTCAATAACCACCGCGACACCGGCAGCATCGGTGATCTGCTGGATCGCCTGAGCAATCTGCCGAGTGAGGTTTTCCTGGATCTGCAGACGCCGCGCGAACATGTCGACCACCCGCGCGACCTTCGACAGCCCCAGCACCCGGCCCGTGGGGATGTACGCCACATGTGCCTTGCCGATAAACGGCAGCATATGGTGCTCACACAGCGAATAGAGCTCGATGTCGCTGACGATCACCATCTCATCGCTCTGCGACTCGAACAGCGCACCGTTGGTGACGTCTTCCAGGCTCATCGCGTAACCGTTGCACAGGTATTGCATCGCCTTGGCGGCGCGCTGGGGCGTATCCAGCAACCCCTCGCGTTCCGGGTTTTCACCGACGCCAACGAGGATTTCACGGTAATGGCTGGCTAATAGTGGGCTCATTCGGGTTACTCGTGGCGGTGCGGGTTAGGGACACAGTCGGGTGAAAAGGTTGTACGCATACAGGTTGGCTGTATAGGTTTTATTGAAGATAGGCTGAAAAGGATCAACTGACAACGCATCGGTGGTTTTTTTGTGCGGGTTTGGGATTGCAGGCAGGAAAAAGCTGGGGCCAGGTTTGGTGAGTAGTTTGCTTGGGCCAGATGTATGAGCGTCTCAGCTGATAGCTGCCAGTGGCGAATGGCAGCTATCGACCAAAAGCGGACGCCCAACGCACTTTTTTCAACCCAAAGCGGTCATCATCATGTTCAAGTATTATTGTGCCGATGCTCGGACTGTTCAGAGGTAGGTTGATGCATGGCCAGAAGCGTTAGGCTTCAACAGAAACTTCATTCAAAGTATCTCGTTGAGGTAGCAGGAGAGGTGGTGCTTGATGACTGCCTTGTTGAAAAGCTATGGGCGCTCAACAGAGGTGACAGGTTTGAGTTGAATTCACACTCCTTCGGTTTTGGACCTGTTCAAAAATACCGCTTGGAATACGTGATAACGAGAGGCCCCATTCCTGGGCATTGGCTCTACAAAGAATTTGACCCAAAGGAACTGACATTATTTTTTACGGCAAAAGACTTTGCCGGCATTTGCCATGGCTGGACCTTGTTTGACGAGTGACCATTCACGGTTCGCTGCGTGGGAGGCAGCTTCCGGCCAAAAACAGTCATTCAGGTATGCCGATAAAACCATAATCGGCCATACGTAGATGGATGTAGATTTATTGCCTCAACGAGCTTGCAAGAGCGAGCCAACCAGCGAGCCTTTGACCTATCGAGTACTCGACACGCTAGCTTGTCTGGACGGGTTTCGAGGTTGTCAGAGTTCATGGGTTGCCATAATCGGATGCACGAGAATCGGCCACGCGAGTGATGAACTCACGTACCCATTTGAAGCCGGCATGCCCATCCGACCGCTCATGCCAGAACAAGCCAATCGCAAAACCTTCCACCGGCAAGGGAGGGGCTACGCACAGCAGTTGCTCGCTGCGACCGTCTACAAGACGACTTGGAACCAGGGCCACACAATCCGACTGCGCGACCAACTCCGGTACGGGAAGGAATGACGACGCTGAATGAACGACGTTACGCCGCAGCCCGCGCGCTACCAAGGCGTGATCCACCGAGGTAGAGAAGCCTCCGCCGCGCAGTGACACCACGACATGTTCCAGCTGCGCGAACTCATCCACGGTCAGGTCCGCGCGCAGGCTTGGATGCCCACGACGCCCGATCAGCACGTAACTCTCATCATAGAGGTGTTGCGAGTGCAGTGCGGGCGGAACCCCGTTCATGTTTATCACGGCCAGATCCACCTCGCCGCGGGTCATCTGCAGCTCCAGCTGTGGTACGTCCAGGATGCGCAGTGCGATGCGAACACCCGGCGCTTCGCGTCGCATGGCGACAACGAGATGTTTGATCAAAACCGCCTGCACGTAATCCGTGCAGGCGATTGATACCGTCAGGCTCGCCGTCGCGGGCTCGAAATTCAGATGAGTAGTGACGGTCGCCCTTACCTGGTCAAGTGCCTGGCGAAGCGGCACGAGCAGCTCCAAGGCTTTGACGGTGGGCGTCATTCCACGCTGCGCGGGGATCAGAAGAGGGTCGTTGAAGACGTCGCGCAGACGGCTCAACTGAGCGCTGACTGCTGGCTGGCTCAAATGCAGACGGGCGGCAGCCCGGGTCACGTTCTGCTCAATGAGAAGGGCCTCCAACGTCACAAGCAGATTTAGATCAAGGCGTCTGGTATCCATCGATCTTATGTTAGCAGCAAAATTTTGCGATTTCACAGATGGCCCGAGCCCCGCGACACTCCTTCGAAATCACAGCGGAGCCGTCCTTCATGTCGAAAAAAGTACTGATCATCTATGCCCATCCCGAGCCTTCGTCGCTAACGCGGCAACTGGTGGATGTGTCTGTTGAATGCTTGACTGCGCAAGGACACGATGTCCTGCAATCCGATCTATACGCCATGGGCTGGAAAGCGATATTTGACGAGAACGACTTTCCTCAGCGGGCCAACCCTCAGCGGCTGTCGTTCGGAGCAGAGTCCGCCCACGCCTATCGTCATCGCCGCCAAAGCCCTGACGTGGCGGCGGAGCAAGACAAGGTTCTAGCGGCAGACGTTGTCATCTTCCAATTTCCGCTCTGGTGGTACGGCATGCCGGCCATCATGAAGGGATGGATAGATCGCGTCTGGGCAGCCGGACTCGCCCACGGCTACAAGGACGCTGGCAACGCCTACCGCTATGGTGACGGCGCCTTCAAGGGCAAGCGGGCCATGTTGTCAGTCGCTGTCGGCGGCCCCGCAGAAGACTACTCGCCGCGCGGCATCAACGGACCACTCGAGCAATTGCTGTTTCCGATCACGCACGGCTCGCTCTACTTTCCTGGGTTCGATGTGCTGCCGACGTTCGCCATATACGGCACTGGCAACTTGACCGCCGCAGATGCCGTCGCAGCCAAAGAGGCTTGGCGCACCCGACTCGAGGATTTGTTCACAGATGCGCCAATACCCTTCCGGCCCCAAAACGGTGGGGACTACACTCCCCGCAATGAGCTTAAACCGCATGTGGCCGTGGGCCAGAGCGGCATAATGGCGCACGTCGCTTATGGTGAAACAATCCAGCGCAAGCAGCTGAAAACGGAGGAGGTGACATGAAAACCTTCGTGATTCTGACTCGCCGTGCTGATGGAGCGGCAGAAGACTTCAAGCGGCTGGCGAAACCGGAGGTAGTGCACGTTTGGCAAGGCTTCGCTGACGGTATCGTGCGCGCAGTTCATGGGCTGGCCGCTGGTCCCGGTGCCGCGTTTGAACTGGAGTCCGCCACCTTCGAAGAGGCGCGTGATTACATCGAGGCGTTGCCTTACGTCAAAGGGAATCTGCTACACGTGCAGTACTGCGCGCTCAAGCCCTTCTCTGATTACGAGAAACTCGTTTCCTCCTGATGAGCGATCAGCGCAGATCAACTTCCGTTTGCACGGCGCTGCATGCTGCAGCCAGATTTAACGCGCAGCATGCAGCGTCAGGCCGGGACTCGTTTGATGCGAAGAGGGCCGGCACTGGCGGCTTCTGCCGTTTCCGGCCTGTTGCGAAGGCCTGTAATTGACTCATAGCCACGCTTTGACTCCCGCAGCCTGACTGATTGCAGGTCAAAATTTTACGGAGAATTTACGCAGTCTTTATTGAGGGCATCCGATACTGCGCGGCGCTAATTTGGAACGGTATCGTGATGTCCCTCGCAGCAATTCGGCTTATCGGCTTCATTTTGGGTATTTTTTTGATCACCCTGGCGGTAAGCATGGCTATACCCATGATGACGCTGGTGGTCTATGAGCATAGCGACGATCTGTCGGCCTTTCTCTGGTCGAGTCTGATTACCTTCATCTGTGGTCTGCTGTTGATCATGCGAGGGCGTCCGGAGACTGGCAATCTTCGGCCCAGGGACATGTACCTGTTGACTACCGCTAGCTGGGTTGTTGTGTGCGCCTTCGCAGCGTTACCCATGGTTTTCATCAGCGATATCAGCTACACCGATGCGTTCTTTGAAACGATGTCGGGCATCACAACCACTGGCTCGACGGTACTCACCGGTCTGGATAGCGCCTCTCCCGGCTTGTTGATCTGGCGTTCCATGCTGCACTGGCTAGGCGGCATCGGTTTTATCGGCATGGCTGTCGCGATTCTTCCGCTCTTGCGAGTCGGCGGCATGCGTCTTTTCCAGACAGAGTCCTCGGACTGGTCGGAGAAAGTGACACCACGTTCTCATGTTGCAGCCAAGTACATCCTTTTGCTCTATCTGGGCCTGACGGGTGTCGGCACTTTGGCGCTCTGGCTCGCAGGAATGACCCCATTCGAAGCGATCAACCACGCAATGTCGTTGATCTCCACCGGCGGGTTCTCGACGTCGGACTCCTCCCTCGGGCACTGGGAGCAGCCAGCAATTCACTGGGTGGCGGTAGTCATCATGATCCTGGGCAGCCTGCCATTCACCTTGTACGTCGCAACCTGTCGGGGCAATCGGCGTGCGCTGATCAGGGACCACCAGGTACGCGGGTTTATTGGATTCCTGCTCGTCACATCGTTGGCAGTAGGTACCTGGCTGTATTTTCACAGCGACTACGGATGGTGGGACGCGTTTCGTATCGTGGCGGTCAATGTGACCTCGGTCGTCACGACCACCGGAATTGCGGTTGGCGACTACACCTTGTGGGGCAGCTTCGCTGTGTTGCTGTTTTTCTATCTGACCTTCGTCGGTGGCTGCTCCGGCTCAACGGCAGGCGGGCTGAAAATCTTCCGTTTTCAGGTGGCTGCCGCGCTTCTGGTCAGCAGCTTGAAGCAGTTGATTCACCCTCGGGCCGTGATTCAGAAAAAATACAACGGCCATCCCATCAACGAGGAAATCGTCCGCTCGCTGCTGACCTTCTCGTTTTTTTTCACCATCACGATTGCCGCCATTGCTTTGGGCCTGGCGCTGATCGGGCTTGATTGGATTACCGCCCTGAGCGGTGCCGCTACGGCGGTGTGTAACGTCGGCCCCGGCCTGGGCACAATCATCGGGCCGGCAGGTAATTTCTCGTCACTGCCAGATGCGGCCAAATGGCTACTCACCGTTGGCATGCTGCTAGGCCGGTTGGAAATCCTGACGGTGTTGGTGCTCGTGACCCCGGTTTTCTGGAGATATTGAGCCAGTCAATCGCTGGCAGAGACGCCGATCATTGCCTGTTTCGGCGAATAGCACAGCAGTCATGGTTTTACCGCGTGATGATCGTCAGTACGGGGAGCGTCCATCGGTTTCTTCTCCGGTACTGTAAAACTCACTGTCGTACTGGTGATGATCTGGTGCGTCGGGTCGGCCACTTCCAAGAGAACCTTGTGAGGACCGGGCGTTAGCCCGACCAGGATAATCGGGTCTTCACTGGTGTGCGCCCACGTACCTTTCCAGTCATCGACGGTCACGTGAAGGTGACCTAAGCGTGGTGATACCTGCGCAGCCACCTTGCCAAAAACCGGCATGATCCTGGCGTGCTCTGTTCGAAACTGGATGATGACCACTCCACGGGCGAGCGGCTCGGCAAGCGGCGGGTAGGCAATGAGTCTCGGCGCACTCTCGGATGCCAAGGGCAGTATCGCCGGTGGAGAATCGCTGTCTGCTGCCCCTTGTCCAAGTACGGATGTGCAAAAGCAGACACCCAAAGCCAGGGCCAATAGACTTCCGGGAGCGAGGGACATGATCTGTTTCTCCGCGTGATTTCATTCAAGCGTAGATCAAGCTGGGTATTGCCCGTAGTTAACGGTGCTCGCGGTAACGCGGGCACCGTTTTCTTTATGGGGAAAAATGCTTACCCGTCTGCTTACCAGTTGTAGCTCAGCTTGGCGGTAATCTCGCGGCCCGGGTTGTAGAAGTTCGCGGTGCCGGAGCCGACCACGTGCTGCTCGTCCAGCAGGTTGCTGACGTTCACGGCCAGGTCGGTGCCCTTGGCGATCTTGTAGTTGAAGGCAGCGTCGAACAGGGTAGTGCCATCGCTTTTGCCGGAGTTGGCTGCATCGAAGTAATAAGCGCCGACGTAGCGCGCACCCAGGCCCACGCTGACATCGGTGGCGGGTACGTCGTAGTAACTCCACAGCGAAGCGGAGTGCTTGGGTGCCGTGGCGAACTCGTTGCCCTTCAGGGAACTGCCGTCATACAACGAACCGCGCAGTACCTCGGACTCCATATAGGAATAGCCACCGATCAGGCTCAGGTTTTGCGTCACCTGCGCCTTGGCCTCCAGGTCGAGGCCGCGTGCACGTGATTCGCCCACCGTCTGTTGCTCGATGATGCCGCTCGGCAGCACCACGGCGATGGTGACGTTTTCCTGGGTCAAGTCATACACCGCGGCGGAGAACAATGCGTCCATCCCCATCGGCGCATACTTCACGCCCACTTCGTACTGCCTGCCTGTCTGCGGTGTCACGCCAACCTGCGGCGGCGAGACGGATTCGACCATGCTCACGTAGGTGGACACCTCATCGTTGACGATATAGGTCAACGCACCTCGGTAGGAGGTTTCGGAGAAGGTGTCTTTCTCAGTGGATTGCAAGCCTTTGCTGGTCAGGTCCATCGAGTCGTTGCGCACGCCTCCGGTGACGATGAAACGCTCGTAGAACGACAGGTTCTGCTGAAGGAAGACGGCCTTGGTGGTCGCGTCTCGCTTGTTGACGGCATACGGCGCGATTGAGCGTGGAACGCCAGTAAACACAGGGTTGGCAATGTCGATCGGGGTCGTCAGGGCGTAGACCGAGCTTTCCTTGGTGGTCGAATCGAGGTACTCCACGCCCACCAGGCTGCTGCTGTCGATGTTCTCGAAGCGGGCATCGTATTGCAGCATCAGATTGCCGTTGAACTGGTCGGCTTCAGTGTCGGTGCCAAACAGGTATCGATCAACGGTGGTACCGACACGTGCGGCGCTGTCGCTGAGGTACACGTAGCCGAAATCATCGGTCAACTTGCTGTAACGCAGATTGCTGCGCAGCACGAAACCGTTGTCGAAATCATGGGTGACGTTACCGCTGAGGCTGGTGCGCTCGACATCGTGGAAGTTGTAGCTGGGCTCGCCATAGAACTTGCTGCGGTCGTATTCCCGATCCAGTGGATAGCCGCCGCTGTTGGGCGAACTCTCGGTTTTCAGGTAGTCCAGAATCATCGTGGCCGACGTGTAATCCGTCGGTGCCCAGGTGAGGCCACCCATAAACAACTGGTTGTCGTCCTGCGAATGATCGTACTCGCGATCGCTGTTCTGGCCTTTGGCAGTAAAGCGGCCGGCCAGGGTTTTTTCGTCGTTCAGCGCATCGCCGACATCGATGCCTGTCTCGACATGGTCAAACGAACCGTAGGTCACATAGCCTTGGCCAAACTTCTCGAAGCGCGGCTGTTTGGTCACGAAATTTACCGAACCGCCCGGGTCCGCAGGGCCAAACAGGGTGGAGTTGGCGCCACGCAGAATCTCGATGCGCTCATAGGCGAATGGGTCTTCGCGTACGCCGCGCATCGAGCTGAGGGTCAAGCCGTCACGGTAGGTGGTGGCCTGGAAGCCGCGGATCTGGAAATAGTCGTTGCGATCATCCGTACCATAAAAGTCACTGACCACGCCCGGCGTATATTGCAGCGCTTCTTCCGTGGTGCTGACGCTGCGTTGCTGCATTTCCTTGTTGGTCACCACCGACACCGATGCCGGTGTATTGAGAATGCTGGTGGCCACCTTGCCGCCCACCCAGAGCTCCTTGGCAACCACCGAGTTGGCGTCGTCGTCGGCACTGACCCGAACCTTGGCATTGATGATGAGCGGGGCGAGGCGGTAGTCCTCGACGGCCGTTGCGTCGAGTTCCAGCGGGCCGGCGGTTTTTGCTTGAGGGGTCAGCAGGTAAGCATTTGGGCCTTGCTGTTCGATCTGCAATTCGCTGCCCTGGAGCAGGGATGACAGCGCTGCCGACGTTTCGAGCGAGCCATTCACGCCAGCCGTGGTGCGGTTCGCCACACTCGAGGCGTCGAAGGAAAGACTGATGCCAGCCTCGCGCGCAAAGCGGTCAAGCGCCGGCGCCAGTGGCCCGGGGGCGATATTCCACTGTTTGACTTGAGTGCTGTGATCAGCGCCCGAGGTTTGCGCCAGCGATGGCAATGCGTAGCTGCTCACGATCAAACCCAAAATCGCACCGTGCATGGCACGACTTAATGGATGGCGCTGTGAAACCGGGGACGAACTCATTTTCTCGCTCCAAGAAAGGACATCGGCAGACTGGCCTGTATTCCGGCCTTCCTTACAGGTCGAACGAGAATGAGAAACCACCTCATTATTTTTCAGGTAGCGAAAAAATATTCGGGTGGAGTCAGGTGGCAGCGGTTACGGTGACCCAGTAACGGGTTCGGTAATCAATGTGCAGGCGCAGTGACTGCGCGATCAATGCCAGGACCCGATCGTTGTCGGCGAGCTGGAAGGTGCCGGAAACGCGACGATCAGCGACCTCTTCGGCGCAGCGCAGGACTCCTGGGCGATAACGCGACAACTCTGCGATGAAGTCACCAAGGCGCATATGGTTCGCACTGATCACTCCGTCACCCCAACCCCATGGATCAAGGCCGTTGTCCCTGAACGTTCGGGCGTCACTTGATGTGAACAGCAGTTGGTTTCCTGCCAGGACGTTGCGGCTCGCAGACGCTTGACTGGAACCGGGGAACACCGTGACTGATCCTTTTTGGGCCGCGACCAGAGTACCGTCGTCACGCTCGCGGACCAGAAAGCGCGAGCTGTGGGCTCGCATGATCCCGTCGCGTGATTGCACCCAGAGTGGTCGCGCTTTCGGCGAGTGTTGATCCGCGCCGACATTCACGATGATTTCACCACGGCGCAGGATGATCAGGCGCCGCTGGGGGTCGAAATCGCTGTCGACGGCGCTATCGCTATTGAGCTGAATAAGGCTGCCATCATCGAGTTCGAAACGTCGTTGCTCGCCGGTGCTGCTGCGTTGTTGTGCCAGCATGGAGGGCAGGGGGGTGTAGTCGCGGCCGAGCCAGGCTGCCGTGCCGACCGTCGCCAATACGCCCAGTAGCTTCAGGCTTTCCCGCCGGCGCATTCCATGTTGGGCGCCCTTAAGGGTTTGTCGAGCCAGTTGAGCTGGCACGCCTTCGAATTCATTTCCCAGCGTTTCCACACGCTGCCACGCCAACACATGCTCCGGGCGCTGCTGCAGCCAGTGCTCAAACGTGCGCTGTGTCTGTTCATCGGCTTGATTGAAGCGAAGGCGCACCAGCCATTGGATTGCCTGGTCGACAATGGCCGGATCCAGCGCCTCGGGCTCAGGCCTCGACATAACGCAAGCGATAGCAATGTTGCAGGGCCGTGGCCAGATCGCGCTCCACCGTCGCGCGGGAAACACCGAGCTTTTCGGCGATTTGCGCGCAGGTCAGACCGTCGAGTCGGGCAAATAAAAACGCCTGTCGAACTCTTGGTTTAAGCGAGTCGAGCAGACGGTCTATGCGCTCCAGCGCATCGAGAATCATCAGCCGGCTTTCTTCCGATGGAACCTCGTGTTGCGGCAGCAAGGTGATGCTTTCCAGGTAGGCACGTTCCAGTTCGCGACGACGATACTGATCAATCATCAGACCGCGGGCGATGCTGCTCAAATAGGCGCGGGGTTCGCGCAGGGCGCCGGACTGATGGCGGTGCTTGAGCACTCGCACAAAGGTGTCCTGCGCCAGATCTGCGGCGTTGTCGCGACAGCCGATGCGCCGAATCAGCCAGCCCTGTAACCACGAGAAGTGGGTGCGATAGAGCAGCCCTGGATCTGCAGTACCTAGTGTTTCGTCGCTACGCATCGGCATCCCGGGACATACATGATTGATAATGAATCGCATTCTACTCAGGCGATTGATCTTAGGCAAACATGCGCAGCTCAGCGCCTGCATGCAGGCGAATGGCATGGTTGTGCAGGAACTACGAGTGGAAGATGCGTCCGGCAATTGGATAGATTGAACGCTCGCCGTCCCGAGTGGCTTGCCTTCTAAAGGGAGAGGACGTTGCCCGGGCTCACATCTGCGAACCAATCGACCAGCATGTCCGTCAGCACCCGTATCTTTCGCGCAGGGTGCTGGCTTTGGGGGCGAACAATGTAAATACCCGCCGGAACAGGGGGATATCTGTGCATGACGGACACCAATGCGCCAGATTTGATGTGCTCGTCGATGACGCTGTCAGAAAGGTACCCTAGACCCAGACCTGCAACGGCTGCCGCGGCGAGCGCGACAGGATTGTCAGCCTTGAAGCGCCCTTGGGGATTAACCATGATGGACTTTTGGCCATCCATAAACCGCCAGGTTTCCGCACCTTGCATAAGAGATTCATGCGCAAGAATCTCGTGGGGAGCCTCTGGCGCTCCATGTGTACTCACATAGCCTGGGCTTGCCACGAGTTTGCCGTGAATGCTGCCCACACGCTTTGCGATGAAATTGGAGCTCTGTAAATGGCCGACCCGAATAGCACAATCGAAGCCCTCGCCAATCAGATCGACGATACGATCGCTGTAACTTGCATGAATGTGCAGGAGAGGGTGGCGTCGCCCCATTTCAGCAAGCACGGGGGCAATATGTGTCGGGCCGTACGAGATCGGTGCTGCGATCCGGAAGCGGCCTCGAAGGTCTCCATCTGGAACAATGGCGTCCCTGGCCGCGTCAAACTCAGCGACGATCCGCGCCGCATACTCTCGCAAGGCGGCTCCCGCTTCGGTGACAGCAGCACCACGGGTTGTCCTGGCCAATAGCTGCACACCCAGTTGGGTTTCCAGCTTCAGAAGCCTGCGGCTTATTATCGATTTCGCAACACCCAGTCGCCGGGCCGCCGACGAAACACCACCCGCGTCGGCTACCTCGACGAAGGTTCGAAGATCATCAATATCCAATGCTTCCTGCCTCTGCAAATGGCCATTAGTGCGTTTCAACCCCTGACCAACAGTCCATGGCAGGCGTCCACTGCGGACAGCTGCCTGAGCGTTAGTCAAGCGATCGCACCGCCGTCCACGGTCAGGATGGCGCCAGTGATCAGGCTCGCGGCAGGACTGGCCAGATAGACCACCGCACTCGCAACCTCGCGAGGCTCGCCAAAACGTCCCAAGGACGACAGGCTCCGCTGAAAGTCGCCGGCGGGGCCGTCGGCTGGATTTGCGTCGGTGTCGACCGATCCCGGCTGAACAAGATTAACGGTTATGCCGGTGGGGCCGAGTTCACGTGACAAACCCCGGGTGAATGCGAGCAACGCCGACTTGGACATTGCATAGGCTGTTACACCCGCAAAGGGCACCCGCTCTGCCAGTCCCGAGCCAATTGTGATGATTCTTCCGCCAGCGGGCAGATGCGGGATGACCGCCTTTGCGAACAGGACGGGGCCTCGCACGTTGATATCCATCAGTGCTTGATAGTCGTCTACATCAATGTCGGCGATCATTCCGTTCAAGCCGATAGCCGCGCTATTGACGAGAATATCGAGGCCGCCCAGCGTCGAGATGGCCTGCGCGACTGCGCATTCAATGGCTTGCGGGTTGGCACTGTCGGCTTGAATCGCGATAGCACGACGCCCTTTATCAGCGATGAATTTGGCCACTGCCTCAGCTTTTTCCGTCGACTGCTGGTAGGTGAACGCAACATCGGCGCCATTCTCTGCCAGTGCCACTGCGATAGCGGCGCCGATCCCGCGAGCTCCTCCCGTCACCAACGCACGTTTTCCTTCCAAATCGATCATTACTCACCTGTCTGGCATGCAGTTATTTGGCCGCGCGCATTCACCAGGGATGGTGCAAGCGTGCCGATACGGGGGCGGATATTAGGGATCCAGTTCCTTGGTTTGTAGTCTCGTGGGTTGTATTACTGTGTCGCACAAATCGGAACATCCAACCGGGTGTTGGCGTTATTCGCGAGTGAGGAATGAAACTTTGGAGAAATATTCGGGTGCGCTGATCAGGACTGGACGTATTAGCCGCGATAGCTCTGATGGATCAATAAGTAAGCCTGGTATCCATACTTTGCTTTCAGGACTCACTCTAAGGGAGCTTGCAATCGGGTCTTTCAGCTCTGTGGCGACTCAGGAATATGTGCCGCCTGGTCGCAGTATTCAAGCAGCAATTCGGTGAGCACCCTTATCTTTCGCGCAGGGTGCTGGCCTGGCGGTCGAACTACATAAGCGCCTGCTGGAGGCGGCGGATAATCCGTCATGATCGCTACAAGTGCGCCGCTCGCCAAATGCTCATGCGTGACCCAGTCAGGTAACCAGGCAATGCCGATGCCGGCCAAAGCTGCGGCCAGCAATGCGGTGCCATTGTCGGCTTTGAACGTTCCCTGCGGGCGCACCGTAACCATCGTGTCACCATCCATGAATGACCACGATTCATTGCCTTGCATCAGTGCTTGGTGGCTGACGACTTCGTCGGGTGTTTCGGGCGCTCCATGCGCCTTGATATAGACGGGGCTTGCTACCAATTGGCCAAAGATCGGTCCGATACACCGGGCGATCATGTTGGAATCGGGCAGGTAGCCCACCCGTATCGCGCAGTCATACCCCTCGGCGATGAGGTCAACGAAACGATCGGTGTAGTTCGTTTGCACATGAAGCTGTGGGTGACGCCTGGCCATTTCCGCGAGGATCGGCGCGAAATGTATTGGCCCCAAAGTCAGGGGCGCGGCGATCCGCAGGCGGCCACAAAGCTCGCCGGAAGGCAAGATCGCATCGCGTGCCGACTCGGCCTCAGCGCATATTCTGGCGGCGTAGTCGCGGAAGGTCGCCCCAGCTTCGGTAAGGGCCGCACCGCGGGTGGTACGCGCCATCAGTTGCACGCCCAGCTCTGCTTCCAGGCGGGCAAGCCGGCGACTGACGATAGATTTCGACGTGCCCAGGCGCGTTGCCGCACGGGAAATGCCGCCGGCATCGGCCACTTCTACAAAGGTTTCAAGCTCTTCTATATCCATTTCCACGTTCCTTTTTTTGTCACGCAGCTACGCACGGAATGCGACTACCAGAACGTACATCTGAACTGCACATTACGGAGTTCGCGCCTTGGCGCCAATAGCGGTTCCCGGGGACGTCCTGATCTGTGCGTACATGGGGCCACTTTTCGAGCGGCCGGCAGTGCGTGCGAGTGTCGACAAGCTGCTACAGGATGTATTGCGGGGGCGTATACGGGTTGTCATTGAACGGGCCTTTACCCTATCGCAGGCTGCTGCGCATGACTTCGCGGAGCGAAGCAAACCGCTGGGGCGCGTCGTCATGAAGCCGTGAAGCCATCGCCAGAGAATGGCAGCAAAAACCGTGGCGTTCCTCATTGCGCGACACAGTTAGTCATTCACTGCTACTACCCGAAGGTTTGAGGGCGCTGCACAGTGCATGAGGCATCGCCGCTCATAAGGCGCGCTGCACGGAAACTGATCCCGCAAATAAACGTGCCAACCCACGGCAACAAGAGGATGGATTAATGGCTTTTCGTAACGGTCTTGCTTCGCTTCTTCGTCCAGAAGACTCCGTACTTGTGTTGATCGACCACCAGCCTTTTCAACTCACCAATCTCAATAGCCACGATCCGCACGCAGCGGTCAACTGTGCGACAGCATTGGCGAAGGCTGCGAAGGCGTTTAACGTCC
Source organism: Pseudomonas sp. Sample_21 (assembly GCF_004307525.1). NCBI lineage: Bacteria > Pseudomonadati > Pseudomonadota > Gammaproteobacteria > Pseudomonadales > Pseudomonadaceae > Pseudomonas > Pseudomonas sp. Sample_21. Next base: position 34,200 of record NZ_RCNZ01000036.1, read on the forward strand.
CGACCATTCTGACCAGTGTGATTGCCGAGCGTGGCGGTTGGATCTTTCCGCAAATCACCGACGTTTTCCCCGGTCAGGAGGTGATTGACCGAACGCTCATCAATACTTGGGAAGACAAGAAAGTAGTGGACGCGGTCAAGGCAACAGGCCGCAAGCAATTGGTCCTGGCTGGCCTGTGGACTGAGGTCTGCGTCGCCATGCCAGCGATTCAAGCACTAGGCGAGGGCTGGGACGTTACCGTGGTCACCGACGCGTGCGGTGGCGTTTCGGTCGAAGCCCATCAAGTCGCCATCCAACGCATGGTCGGCGCCGGGGCAAATGTCATGACCTGGTTGGCAGTCATGGCTGAATGGCAACGCGACTGGGCACGCCTCGATACGGCAGGCGCTGTAACCGATGTGCTTCTCCAGCATGCTGCAGGTAGCGGCATTGCTTATCTGTGGGAGCAGCAATTGCTCGACACGCCGGTACCCGCTGAAGGTTGATCAGCACGGGAGTGAGGGGCCAGTGAAGTACCGCTTTGCCAGGGAGGCGCCCCATTCCCGCGTTCATCGACGGCCGATACTGAAGGCGTGCATTCGCAATCTGCTGGGATATTGCGAATGACCAATACCTAGTCCAACACAGCACATGGCCGGCTCGGGCCAGATCACCAACATTAAGCCTGGCTGACTTTGGCGCTTGGTAACTGCCTTCATCTGCCCGCGAAGCCCGTGCACCGTCATGTCTTTGCATCGGGAGGCCCGCTGGCTCTGCGTAGCAATGCACTAAAATCCCTTCATATCGCGATCGATTGTTTCGGTGCTTTCACTCGGCGCCACAGCTTGATCAAGACCGCTCAAAACAATAATCGAGGTCTCTCTCAATGGCTGTCAGTTACAACCCTGAGCTCCACTATTCCGGCTTTCACGACCTGAGCGACCAGGTTCGTTTTCAAAGCACGGAAGGCAAGATCTGGTTTGGCGAGCAGCGCATGTTGTTGATGCAGGTATCGGCGATGGCTAATTTTCGCCGTGAACTCATCAATAGCCTCGGCGTCGACCGCGCCAAGGGGTTCTTCTTGCGCCTTGGCTACCAGTCTGGACTCAAGGATGCGGAAATGGCCCGCAAGCTCAGACCAGACAGTCCGCAGTTGCAGATGTTTCTGGTCGGCCCGCAACTGCATTCCCTCAAAGGTATGGTCAATGCGAAACCCATTCAGTTAGAGCTGGATCAGGAGAGCGGCCATTTTTATTGCGAGCTCGAATGGATTGACTCCTTTGAGGTCGAGACTTGCCTGACTGAAGTCGGCCTGATGGAGGAACCAGTCTGTTGGTCTTTGTTGGGCTACGCCTGTGCGTACAGTTCTTCATTCATGAAACGCGAAATCATCATCCAAGAAACGACCTGTCGCGGATGCGGGGATGAGCGCTGCATCATTATTGGTAAACCTGCCGAGGAATGGGAGAACGCCGCAGAATTCAGACAGTACTTTCAAGCCGACCCAATCATCGAGGAGCTGTATGAACTGCAATCACAGATCAGCTCTCTGCGTAGAAGCCTGGAGAAGCAGGAAGCTCAATTCTACGGAGTAGGGCGCTCGCCTGCCTATTTGAAGGTATGCAAGATGATCGACAAGGCTGCCAAAGGAAAAATTTCCGTCCTGCTGCTCGGAGAAACTGGCGTCGGCAAGGAGGTCATCGCACGGAGCGTGCATCTGCGCAGTGATCGCGCCGAGCAAGCGTTTGTCGCAGTGAACTGCGCTGCCATTCCTCAGGACCTGATTGAAGCCGAATTGTTTGGTGTTGAGAAAGGCGCTTTTACCGGCGCCAATCAAACCCGCCCAGGACGCTTTGAACGGGCCAACGGAGGGACGATTTTTCTAGACGAGGTGGTGGAGCTGACGCCCAGAGCGCAGGCGACATTACTTCGGGTACTGCAAGAGGGTGAACTGGAACGGGTAGGCGATTCCCGAACCCGCAAGATCAACGTGCGAGTCATCGCTGCTACCAATGAAAGCCTCGCCGACGCCGTCGAAGCGGGCCGGTTTCGCGCCGATCTTTATTACCGCTTGAATGTGTTTCCGGTGCAGATTCCCCCACTGCGCGAGCGGCTTGAAGATCTGCCACTGCTGGCCGAGCACTTTATAAGCAAATTTCACTTGCAATATCACAAGCGAACGCTGGGTTTATCAGACAAAGCTCTTGAATTGTGTCGCCGCTACGCCTGGCCGGGGAATATTCGCGAATTGGAAAATACGATTGAGCGTGGCGTCATCCTGACCGACAGCAACGAGACCATAGGCCAGGATGCACTCTTTGCAGTCTTCCCAAAAACAGACGATTCGCACGGTGATCGTCTCAACTCTGATGGCGCGTTAGTTCAGGCTGGCGGTGAAGAACCTTGTCCCGATTGGGTTACGCAGATCTTTGATAAAAACATCAGCCTGGATGCTGTGGAAGAACGGCTGATGCGCCGCGCCATGGAGCTTTCACACCAAAACGTCTCGCAAGCCGCTCGCATGCTCGGCTTGACCCGGCCGGCACTGGCCTATCGCCTGAAGAAAAGCGGCTTGTTGCATGACGAGAGTCTTGAGTGACTTTGCGTGGCCGCCTGGCGGTTCACCGTGGACCACGCTTGAGCTGGATTGATCAAATCAACAAAACCTCGCCGAGACTTCATCAAATGATCAAACAAGCCCTTCGATAAACTCCGAGCCCGATACTCGCGACATCACATTAAGTTATATGTCATTGATAAATATCGATTTATATAAGTTTTATAAAATTGGCATAGCCCTTGCTCCAGTACCAATTGTCGCTTTTCGACGCGTAGCAATTTGCAACATGGGTTGGATGACCGCGAATCGCAAAATCGTACTCATAAATGGAGAGTTCATGAATACTCGAAGCATCAAATTGATCACTGCAGCAATGGCGCTCGCCTCATGGTTAGTAACAATCACTCCAGCGTCGGCGCAGTCAGCTACTGAAGCGCAATCTGCTGCTTCACTAGCGGTTGTCGTGGAATTCCTGGCCAATACCGCACCCGACAAAGTCGAAGCCGCGGCAATGAGGTTGGCAGCTCCAGACGCCACCTATGTTTCTCTAAACTTTGACAATCCAGAACTCAGAAAAATCATGCCGTGGACCGGCACAAACAAAGGTCCCAAAGCCTTTAGCTCTTTGTTTTTGCAGGTCTCAAACTACTGGAAAATCGAAGACTTTACGATTACTACCAAAATCGCTTCCGGCGAAGATGTCGCGATTTTCGGTAAGTTCACCTACCGCTCCGTGGCGGTCGGACATCTGTTCACATCACCGTTTTCCATCCATGCGAAAGTTCAGGATGGAAAGATGACCTATTTCCAGTTCATGGAAGATACCTACGCGTCTGCCAGTTCGTTCCGGCAGTCCGGTTCATGGACCGTGAAGACATCCAAAGATGCACTTCCCTTCAAGGTGGGAGCGAATTAGCCGCAGATGATGTGCACTTGCAAAAGCAGCTTGGCAAGCGTTTTTCGGGCATTTAACTGAACCCCGCGAACGCGGCTGAACAATGCTGCATTCGTAAATTCACGGGGCTTTTCGGCACCCCTGAACTCGTCCGGAAAGTGGCTTTTAACCCTACCAGGACGGGTAGCGTTCTGCTTGCGCAGCCACGCATAACGCCGCTTTCGTATTGCTCTACTTACCAAAGGAAATGCGCCATGTCCAACAAGTACTTAGAAATACTGACCCCGCAAAACAGCCAAGTGATTTTCATCGACCACCAGCCCCAAATGGCCTTTGGTGTGCAGTCGATAGATCGGCAGGTGCTGAAAAATAATGTCGTGGGGTTGGCCAAGGCTGCCAAAGCGTTCGGCATACCTACCACCATCACGACTGTGGAAACCGAGGGTTTCTCTGGCAATACATACCCTGAGTTGCTAGCGGTATATCCGCAGAACAAAATCCTCGAACGTACTTCAATGAACTCCTGGGATGACCAAAACGTTCGTGATGCCCTGGCAGAGTCCGCCATTGCCGGCCGTAAGAAGATCGTCGTATCCGGCCTGTGGACCGAGGTCTGCAACACGACCTTCGCACTGTCCTGCCTGCGCGATACAGACTATGAAATCTATATGGTTGCCGACGCCTCGGGTGGCACCTCGATCGACGCGCACAACTACGCCATGGACCGCATGATTCAGGCCGGTATCGTACCGGTTACCTGGCAGCAGGTGCTGCTCGAATGGCAGCGGGATTGGGCGCGCAAGGAGACCTATGAAGCCGTGATGGGGATCGTGCAGGAACATTCCGGCGCCTACGGGATGGGTGTGGATTATGCCTACACCATGGTGCATAAGGCGCCTGAGCGGGTGCAACACGGCGAGCACATCGGTCCAAACCCTGCTAAATAAATCCGTTATGCAAGAGCTGTCGCGCAGGGCTGACGCGATAGCTCCACCCATCGGCGTTATTGTCCAAAACACGAGGTGGAGCATGAGGATGTATGCAGTCTAAAACGTCCAGTCAGACGTGAGTAACCGGTTCTCAAGGTTCGCTATTCCCTGAAGGCCCTGGAAACGGGCTTTATATCTGTGAGGCCTCTACCTATGACATCGCGCCGAAAACTTCTCCAGGCCGCCTCCACCTTAGCGTTAGGGGGTGTCTTTGGACGCAGCGCTTTTTCCGAAACTCTAAGTAGGGAAGGGCCGAATATGACCGATTCCATTCCGGACATCATTTTCCACAATGGCGAGATCACTACACTGGATCGCGCCAACCCAGTCGCCCACGCCGTTGCAATCAAAGACGGCAAGTTTCTGGCTGTAGGGTCAGACCAGGAAGTCCTGGCGCTGGCTGGCTCAGCCACAAAAGTTGTCGACCTCAAGCGCCGTTGTGTGCTCCCTGGCTTAGTCGATAACCATACCCACATGGTCCGCGGCGGCCTTAACTACAATCTGGAATTGCGCTGGGACGGTGTGCGTTCACTGGCTGACGCCATGGACATGCTCAAGCGCCAAGTGGCTAACACACCAGCACCGCAGTGGGTTCGCGTGGTAGGTGGCTTCACTGAACACCAGTTCGCTGAAAAGCGTTTGCCAACCATAGCCGAGATCAATGCGATCGCGCCCGATACACCTGTATTTCTTCTGCATCTCTATGACCGGGCCTTGCTCAATGGTGCGGCCTTGCGCGCGGTCGCCTACACCCGAGATACCCCCGAGCCACCAGGCGGGAAAATTTACCGCGATGCCAATGGTGCGCCTACGGGCCTGCTGTTGGCCACGCCCAACGCGACGATCCTTTACGCCACGTTGGCCAAGGGACCGAAGTTGCCCTTCGACTATCAGGTCAACTCCACTCGCCATTTCATGCGCGAGCTCAATCGCTTGGGTGTGACAGGGGTTATTGATGCGGGCGGCGGTTTCCAAAACTATCCCGACGATTACGCAGTGATCCAGAAGTTGGACAACGATGGGCAAATGACGGTCAGGTTGGCTTACAACCTGTTCACTCAGAAACCCAAGGAAGAGAAGGAGGACTTCCTCAAGTGGACCTCCAGCGTTAAGTACAAGCAAGGAAACGACTACTTCCGTCACAACGGCGCGGGCGAAATGTTGGTGTTTTCCGCTGCCGACTTCGAAGATTTTCGCCAGCCGCGACCGGACCTGCAGCCCGAGATGGAGGGAGAACTGGAGGAAGTTGTGCGCATCCTCGCAGAGAACCGATGGCCGTGGCGGTTGCATGCCACCTACGACGAAACCATTACCCGAGCGCTGGATGTATTTGAGAAGGTCAACGAGGACATCCCCCTCGCTGGCATCAATTGGTTCTTTGATCATGCCGAAACCATCTCGGACAAATCGATCGACCGTATCGCCGCGCTCGGCGGTGGCATCGCTGTACAACATCGTATGGCTTATCAGGGGGAGTACTTCGTCGAGCGCTACGGCGCCCGTGCGGCGCAAGCGACCCCGCCCGTAGCGCGCATACTGGAAAAAGGGGTGAAAGTGTCTGCAGGCACCGATGCCACCCGGGTTGCCTCCTACAACCCCTGGGTTTCGCTATCCTGGATGGTAACCGGTAAAACGGTGGGCGGTCTGAATCTGTACCCTCAACGAAACCTGCTTGATCGCGAAGCGGCGTTGCGGATGTGGACAGAGAATGTCGCCTGGTTTTCTAACGAAGAGGGCAAACGTGGTCGCATCCAGACCGGTCACTTTGCTGACCTGATTGTGCCAAGTAAGGACTACTTCTCTGTGCCTGAAGACGAGATTTCATTTCTTACCGCCGATATGACCGTGGTTGGCGGGCGCGTGGTTTACGGGGCCGGCCAATTCGCCAGGTTTGACGACAACCCGCTACCGCCCGCCATGCCTGACTGGTCGCCGACGCGTACCTTTAAAGGTTATGGCGCTTGGGGAGACCCAGACGGAGCAGGCAGAAACTCGCTGGCTCCGCTGCGCGCCCAAGTCGCGGCCTCGTGCGGCTGCGCAAGCTTTTGCGGCCTGCACGGTCACGATCATGCCGGTGCATGGGGATCCAATGCTCCAGTATCGGACCCTCGAAGTTTTTTTGGTGCCTTGGGCTGCTCCTGTTGGGCCGTGTAAAAATGGGCCGGTGATCGATCAGCTATCCTATGAGGGTCATCGGCCATTACTCCTGCACTGCCAGCGCCTCAATCAATTCTTGGGTGGTCACGATTGAATGAGCGAAGGTCGGCCCGTTCAACTCGTGGGGTGCTACGTGTTTGACGCTTTTGGCTGGGAGAATGGCGGCGAGGACGTTGCGGACCATTGCGCACGCTTTTGGCCGAGTGCGCTCTAAAGAGATTACAAGGAACTAGGCAGCCACAAACTCGATCACCGTCTTGCCCTTGCCGCGGCCTTCGGCGACTTGGCGAAATGCCTCGTTGACGTCGTGCGGCGCAAAGTGCTGTTGATCCACGCGGATCGTCAGTTGACCCGCATTGGCCAGCGCAGCGGCCTCGCGCAGGATAGCGCCGTGATGGTCGCGTCCTTTGCCGGTGAGCAGCGGAGCCAGAGTGAAAATTCCCGAGTAGGTGGCACTTTTGAACGACAACGGTGCCAGGCTGTGCTGGCCCCAGCCCAGGCAGCTCAGCACGTGCCCGGTATAGGCCTTCACGGCTTTGAATGATGCATCCAGCGTGCTGCCGCCGACGGTGTCGTAGACGATGTCGAACCCTTCGCCGGCGGTGTAGTGCTCGACATAATCCTCAACGCTCTGTGCCTGATAGTCGATCGCTGTAGCCCCCAGCGAGCGTATGAAGTCGAGACTGCCCGCCGAACCGGTGGCGTAGACATCGGCACCGCGTGCCTTGGCCAGTTGCACAGCCACTTGGCCGACCCCACCCGCGCCCCCATGAATCAGGACACGCTGACCAGAGCGAACATTGGCGTGATCGACCAGACCTTCCCACGCGGTGATGAATACCAAAGGCAATGCAGCCGCCTCACGCATGCTGAGGGTGTGTGGCTTGACCGCGATCAGGCGGGCATCCACGGCAATGTACTCGGCCATGGTGCCTTGGGCACCGCCGATCCCGCCGGGCATGCCGAAGACTTCCTGGCCCGGGATGAACCCGTCGACCGCTTCGCCCGTTTCGACCACCGTACCGGCAAGATCAAGGCCGAGCACGGCCGGCAGCGTTTGGCGGGCGTGAGCCCCTGCGCCGGCGGCAATTTTGGTATCGAGCGGATTGACCCCTGCGGCGTGAACCTTGACCAGCACTTGCCCCTTACCGGGAACAGGGCGATCGATGTGACGGATGGCGAGAGGGGATTGAGCGGACTCGGCGATGGCGGCAAGCATGGAATGTTTCATGACGGGAACCTGTGTTGGGATGGACGCTTACAGATTGCCGCGCTTTAATCATTCCGATAAGAAACCCAATTTGCATATGACTTATTCCCCAAAGAGAACCAATCGTCGATGGATCTGTTCGACAGCATGCATGTCTTTGTCCGCGTCGTGGAGCGCGGGTCCTTCTCGGCGGTCGCCCGTGAACTGAACATGGGGCAGCCAGCAGTGAGTAAGCAAGTGCGCGCGCTGGAGCAATATCTGGGTGGGCCACTGTTCGCACGCAGCACTCGGCACCTGGCCCTGACCGACCAAGGTCAACGCTTCTACGACCACTGCCAGGAAATCCTCGGCCACGTCGAAACTGCTACACGGAGCTTTACCAGTGGCCAAGAGCAGATTGCCGGCCCTTTACGAGTCGCCGCCCCGGTCAGTTATGGAAGGTTATGCATCGCACCGCTCATAGGGACTTTCCTGCAACGCCATCCTGACGTGCGGATTGACCTGCGGCTGAGTGACCACAATGAAGACCTGCTCAAGGAAAACATCGATCTGGCGATCCGCATTGGCGTAGTGAAGGGCGAGGGATTGGTGGCACTGCCACTGGGCAATAGCCCACGGCGTGTCTATGCCGCGCCCGCTTACTTGGCTCTGCACGGCGTGCCACGTGAGCCCAGCGAACTGTCCGATCACAACTGCATCGGCTTCACGTTGCTGGAGCATTACGACCGTTGGCACTTTACCCACAGCGCCGAGGAACTCGATGTAGCCATTCAGGGCAACGTCACCAGCAACAGCAGCGAGGCCATCCGCGAAATGGTGCTCTCCGGCCTGGGTATTTCCCTCTCACCGCAATGGCTGTTCACAGCTGACGTCGAGCAGGGCAGGGTGAGTACCGTACTCGACAACTATCATACCAGCGCGCTGCCTGTCAGCGCCGTACTCAGCCGCGAGCGACGACGTTCAGCGCGGACGATGGCGTTCATCGATTTTTTACGCGAGCAATTGTTGTAGAGGCGCCTTGTGATACGCCGTCCGCTGCTTTCTTCTCCGGGACCCTGAAACTGTCTGATGACAGTCCCAAGTCGATTACTGTCGTATTTTTCCAGCTACCAGACATTTGATGCGGCCGAGTATTGGCACGGCAGCACGTGCCGGGGAGATCAGCTCATGAGCGTACGCCTGCGGCCTGCTGCAACCGCCGCACCGCGTCCCGGGCCTGGGCGCCGAGTTCGGCCAGGTCGAAGTCAGGCAACCGGTCGTCGTGTACGGTCAACCGGCCACCGACCAGCAAGGCGTGCAACGTCGGGCGTCCTCCGCCCACCACCGGCCCGATCGCCGGGTCATGCAGGCCGAAGTATCGCGGCTGGTCCAGGCGATAGATCGCCAGGTCGGCCGCCATGCCCACTTGCACGCTGCCCACGGCGTCCAGCCCCAGCACCCGAGCCCCGCCAGACGTACCCCAGCGCACCACGTCTTCCACCGTGGCCGCGCTGGCACCGCCTTCCTCGTCACCGCCGGCATAACGCGGGCGGGCCCGTTCGCCAAGTCTGGCCCTTTGCATCAGCCAGGCGGCGTGGGTTTCGCTGATCATGTCGCAGGCCTCGTTGGAGGCGGCGCCATCCACGCCAATCGACACCGGCATTCCCGCAGCCTCCATGGCCACCACATCGGCAATGCCACTGCCCAGGCGGCCATTGCTTTGCGGGCAATGCGCAATGCCCGTACCGCTGGCCCCGAGCATGCGGATTTCCTCGGCGTCGAGTTTCACCAAATGCGCGAACCACACGTCCGGCCCCAGCCACTCGTGCTCGGCACAGAACGCCACTGGCGACATGCCGTGGCGTTGCCGCACCTCATTTTGATATTCGACGGTTTCGCTCAGATGGCTGTGCAGGCGAATGCCCAGTCGCCGGGCGACCCGGGCGGTTTCGCGCAGGTGTTCGGCAGGCATGGAGTAGGGCGGGCTGGTGGGCGCCATCACCACCCGCCGCCAGGCATCGGCGGCCGGGTCGTGGTAGCGCCGCACCAGACGCCCGACATCGTCCAGGTATTGCTCCAGGGTCTCCGGCCCCGCCACGGACTTGCCTTCGGCTTGCCGTGCTTGTGTGGCGCCGCCACGGCAGAGGACAAACCGCAGCCCCAGCCGTTCGGCTTCCTCGAACAGCACCTCGGCACTGTCAAAGTCCATGCCCAGCAAGTACAGGTAATGATGGTCTGCGACGGTGGCGCAGCCGGATCGTGCCAATTCGACCAGGCCAATGCGCGCGGCGAGGCGAAAGCTTTGCTCGTCAAACGCGCCGCGATAGCGATAGGGCACGGCACCCAGCCAGGCTCCCAGACTCTGGTCGATACCTGCGGGAATGCCTTTGAGCAGCGACTGAAACAGGTGATGGTGGGTATTGACCCACGCCGGGTAGACCACGCAATCGGTGGCATCCAGCACTCGCTCGCCGGGCTGGGGTTGCAGGGCGCCGATGGCGCTGATGTGGCCGTCGACGATACGGATATCAGGCCCGGCGTGGCGCGCCGCCGCGCCGGACAAACCGGTGAGGATGGCGCTGGCGTTACGTACCAGCCAGCTATTTTGAATCTTCATGTGAGGCTCCATACGCCGCATCTGCGGCGGATTCAAAGGGTCAGCCGAGTTCGCTTTCGTGCCAGTTGCGCAGGCTCAACCGGGCCAGCACGGCCATCAGGCTGAATAACGCGACACCGGTCAAGGCGATCAGCAGCAGGGCAGCGAACAGCCTTGGAATATTCAGTTGAAAGCCGGCCTGGAGGATCTGATACGCCAGCCCTGCACCGGTGCCCCCGGTGCCGGCAACGAACTCCGCCACCACCGCGCCGATCAACGCAAGCCCGCTGGCAATGCGCAGCCCGGCAAAAAAACACGGCAGGGCGCTGGGAATGCGCAGGCGCAACAGCACCTGCCAGCGGCTGGCGCGGTTCAGGCGGAACAGATTGAGCAGGCCGGGATTGACGCTGCGCAAGCCGAGTACGGTGTTGGCGATGATCGGGAAAATCGCCACCAGGGTCGCGCAAATAACCAACGCCAGCGTGGTGTTGCTGCACCAGATGATGATCAGCGGCGCCACGGCCACCACCGGCGTCACCTGCAACAGAATGGCGTAGGGAAACAGGCTGGCTTCCAGCACGCGGCTCTGCACAAACACAAACGCCGCCAGGGTGCCGATAAGCACCGCCAGGGCAAACGAGAAAAAAGTGATCTTCAAGGTCATCCACAATGCACCGAACAGCATCGGGCCATCGCTGATCAGGGTACGGCCGATATCGACCGGGGAGGGCACTAAATACACCGGCACCTTCCAGGCCACACATGCCAATTGCCACAGACCCAGCAATACCGCGCCGAGCAGCAGCGGCGAGACGATGCGCAACACCGTGGGGTGACGTAACCAGGGAGTAAAGGACGAGTTCATGATGATCGGGCTCTCAGTGAAGTCAGCAAGAATCGCCATTGGCCTCGGCCAGCAGCCGGGACAGGCGTGCGCACTGCGCGATAAAGGCCGGGGAGGTGCGGTAGGCCTCGTCTCGTTCCAACGGGCCGTCGATTTCGATGTCGGCGATTACTCGGCCCGGGCGCGCACCCATCACCACCACCCGCGATGACAGGTAGACGGCCTCGAAAATGCTGTGGGTGACGAACACAACGGTCAGGTCGCGGCTAGCCCACAGCTGACGCAGGTCGCTGTCGAGCTTGTTGCGGGTGAACTCATCCAGGGCGCCGAAGGGCTCGTCCATCAGCAGCAGATTGGGCTCGGTGGCCAAGGCCCGGGCGATGGACGCGCGCATTTGCATGCCGCCGGACAGTTCCCGCGGGTACACCTGGCTGAAGCGGTCCAAGCCGACAAGGGCAAGGGCGGCGTCGACCTTCGGCTGGCTCTGGGTTTTGGGCACATTGGCCAGGTCCAGCGGCAGGCGCACGTTGTCGCTGACCTTCGCCCAAGGCATCAGGGTCGCCTCCTGGAACACCATCGCCAGGCTTTGCCCTTGGGTCGGGCTGGCCGGGCTGTCCTTGCCCCACCAGCGCACGTGGCCGGCGGAGGGCTTTTCGAGGCCGGCGAACATTTTCAGCAGGGTGCTCTTGCCGCAGCCCGAAGGGCCGAGCAATGAAACGAACTCGCCGCGCTGAATGGCCAGCTTCACCCGGCTCAAGGCCTGGGTACCGTTGCTGTAGGTTTTTTCCACCTGATTGGCGAACAGCGGTGTTTGCACGCCGACGCTGTCGCCCCGTGGCAACGCCTGTGGCAGGGCGTTGGCCCCAGTTATGGTTTGCATCAACATAGCGCTCTCCCCTTGGGTCATGAGCGTCCGGTAAAGCCCCGGCACACCGGGGCGCTGACTTCAATGGCTGAGGAACACTTCACTTTCACCGTGAGCTTCGAGCAGGCCCAGCAATTGCCGGCGAATCACCAGGCCAGGCTTGTCCGACGGCATGTGCAGTTCCACTCGCCGGCGAGTATCGACACAGGCGTCGTAATCGGTGGCTTCGAGGATGTCGCGGTCTTCGGCGGTGATCGCTGCGTCCCAGTCGATCAGTTCCTGGGTCGAGCATTGCTCTTCGCTGTCATTGCGGTACAGCCACTGGACCAGCATCAGTCGCCCGTCTTCCATGGGTGTCGCGCAGTTGTAGATGATGTGGTGGATGCCGCTGTCCGGGTACATGCAGCCAAAGCGCCGGGAGAAGGGCAGGTAATAGCGGTTGATCAGGTGGCGCTGGGTGATCGGCTCGCGGGTGCCGGTGATGCGATAGCTCTCCTCAGGATTGCGGATCGGCACCCGGGTCTCCGCCTCGAAGCCGTAGTCGGTTTCGCGAAACTCGTAGCCGGCCGGCGCGGGCTGGTCGAAAAGGCCGAAGTTGGCTTTGTGGACGAAGGAAAAATGCGAGTTGTCAAAGGAGTTTTCCATGACCCGCAGCGGGCTGGTTTTCCACTCTTCATAAAACTGGAAGATGCGCCGGTAGCCCGGGGCGCCATCCTCGGGAAACTCAGGGATTGGTTGCAGAGGATCGTCGAGGGCAACCCAGGCGTAGCCGTATTTTTCCTGGCAGTGAAAGGCCTGGACCGAGGCGCCCGGCGGAATCATGCCAGCGGGGTTTTGCGGGATCTTCACGCAGGTGCCGGTGCAGTCGTATTCCCAGCCGTGATAGCCGCAGGCGATGTTGCCGTCCTCGCTGACAAAGCCTTTCGAGAGCTTGGCGGTGCGGTGGCAGCAACGGTCGCGCATGGCCACCGGGGTGCCGTCGGGGCGCTTCCACAGCACCAGCGCCTCACCGAGTAAAGTGAAGGGCTGCGGGCCGGCATCCAGCGCGGTCATGGGCAGCAGGGCATACCAGAAACGGCGCAATACAGGTTGTTTGGTGACCAACATAACAAGTGTCCTCACGGTATTCGTTCAGCCGGCTCTTGGGCTCGGGCTCTGGGTTCAGCAGTCTTGCAATCAGGCTCAGCGGCTGGCGGACTGTTCGGCGCCAGGCAGTACCTTCAAGTCCTCGACGAAGCGCGTGGTGTAGGCCTTCTGCCAAGGCGCATCGGCACCGAGCAGGCCGGCGTCGACCATGAAGTTTCGGGTGGCCTGCCAGCGCGCATCGCTCATCACGCCGATGCCTTGGGTGGCGGCATCACCACCGGTAACCAGGCGATATTGCTTGAGCGTCGACAAGCCCCAGGCGAGCAATTCATCGCTCATGTTCGGGTTGTCGGCCTTGATCAGGTGGTTAGCGCTCGGGTTGTCGAGGTAGCGCTTCCAGCCCTCCATCGAGGCGCGAACAAAGCGCTGGACTCGCTCAGGATGCTGATCGATCACGTCCTGGCGGGTGGCCAGGGTCGAGCCGTAGGGCGGGTAACCGGCGTCGGCAAACAGGAAGAAGTTGGCTTTCTCCCCGGCCTTCAACGCCTGGAACAACTCGGAGCTGGCATAGGCCTGCTGCGTGGTGTTGGCGTTCGCGAGGAAGGGTTGCAGGTTGAAGGTGTAGGGGCGGGCCTGGCTGTCCTTGAGCTGGTATTTTTCCTTGAGCCACGGCCACCACGTTTGCTGGCCGGAGGTGGACACCAGCACCTGTTTGTTCTGCAACGCATCCAGGCCGCTCACATCGGCGTGGGTCAGCAGACCCTGAGGATCACCTTGAAAGGGCGCGGCCACGGCCACTACCGGCAGGCCTTGCTCCACACTCTTGAGAATCTGCAAGTCGTAGTTGACGATGAAATCGGCCTGCTTGTTGAGCAGCAACTGCATGCCATTGACCTGCGGCCCACCCATGCGAATGGTCACGTCCAGGCCTTCTTTTTCATACAGTCCATCCGCCAGGGCCTGGTAGAAGCCGCCCTGTTCGGCTTGGGCATACCAGGAAGTAAGCAGCACCACCTTGTCATTGGCCAAAGCCAGTGGAGACGCGATCAGGGCGGCGGGCACAAGCGCCGTGGCCAGTAGCGAGCGAAGCGGTTGACCCAAGGCAAAGCGAATTTTCATGATGTGTTCTCCACAACGATTCGAAAACCGCCGCGCGCCAATCGGCACGCCAGCGAGGGACCGATTGGAGAGAACAAGGGGAGGAGAGAGGGCGTATATGCGTAGTTACACGGCTGACACTTCTCTCTTGCCCGGGGCGCTGGCGCCGCGTTCAAGCATCCAATCGGACGTACGCCCACAGGGAGGGGCGCAAGAGCAATGCCCGGTGCCATTGCTGGCACTGACCGCTTCTACTCGAAAGCGGTCATAGCCAAAAGTGTGCCAAGCCGTCGCAGGCCCGCCCTCACGGGATCCGGCGGGCGAGGCAATCAGCAGGAGGTGGGCAGGCGAATCGCAACGGTGCGAATTCAAATGAGCGCGCCTCAATCTGGTGCGCAACCGATAGCTGCAAAGTATTCAGTTTTACCCATCGATTGTGCTGAATGAGGGTTGAAGATTGTATTCGCTCAGTTGGCACAACCCCTGCTTAGTCCGGAATCGAGTAGAAGCGGTCAGCACAGAGGGCTCTCAACAGGACCCGAGGTGCAGGGCATTGCTCTGGCGGCATTACGCCGCGCACCCGGCAAGGGTCGCCCCTCGTTAATTTGAGGGCCAGAGCAGTTGTCTGATCGCAGCTCGGGCATGCCTTGCCGGTGATATCCGCTAATCACCTGACAAGGGCAGCCCATGAAAGCATCGCGTATTCCATTACTTGCACCTTCACAGCTGCGTCGCAGCCTGGCGCCGCTGTTAGCTCTGGTCAGCGCCGGCGCCGAAGCTGGCCCTCTGTTGTGGAACGACAACAGCTTGAGCTACCTCTACGGCGAGCATTTCAAAGTCGACGGCACTGGCGACGATACTCAGCAAACGCTGAGCTTCGAGCACGCCAGCGGTTGGACGTGGGGCGACATCTTCATGTTCGTCGACAACAAATGGTCCAGCGGACTCTCGGGTGCCGACGGCCATTCCTACTACGGTGAATTCTCCCCACGGCTGTCGCTGGGCAAAATCACTGACCGCTCCCTGAGCTATGGCATCGTCAAGGACGTCCTCATCGCTGCCACCTACGAGCGCGGTGAAAACCGCAATCGCAAATACCTGCTGGGTCCCGCTGTCGACCTCGTGCTTCCAGGCTTCGATCGCTTTTCCCTGAATACCTACTACCGCAAACCCGACGGCATCACCGGTAAGGCGTCAGGTCAATGGCAGATCAACCCGACCTGGTCCATGACCCTCCCGGTGGGTCGCTCCGACATTCTTTTCGACGGCTATCTGGAGTGGTACGTCAACGACGTCGGCAACAAAGGCACCTCCAACTATGTGGCCAGGAGCTTTCACTTCAACCCACAAGTCAAATACGACGTGGGCAAGGCGCTGGGGCAACAGCAAAAACGTTTTTATGCGGGACTTGAGTGGGATTACTGGTCGAATAAATACGGGATTGAAGACACGAGCGGATTCTCTACCGACCAGAATGCGCTGAGTCTCTTGCTCAAGGTGCATTTTTGACGGGGGCCGATCGCCAATTGCAAAAAGCGGCCTTGACGCACCACCTCGGCAAACTGGCGAAATCGGTGTTCATCGCCGCTACTCCTGCACTGCCAGCGCTTCAATCAATTCTTGGGTGGTGACGATTGAGTGAGCGAAAGTCGGCCCGTTCAACTCGTGGGCGGCGTGCATCATTTCCGCGCGGAAAGCGGCGGTCGCATCGCGCACCAGCGTGACGTGGTAGCCCAATTCCGAGGCGTAGCGGGCGGTCGCTTCGATGCAGGTGTTGGCGAGCAGGCCGACGATGATCACGTGGGTGATGCCTTTCTGCTTCAGGCGAAAATCAAGGTCGGTATTGGCAAAGCCGCTGGAGCCCCAGTGTTCCTGCACGACAATGTCGCCGTCCTTGGGCGCGAAATCGGGATGCCATTCGCCGCCCCATTCACCGCGTGCGAAGTGGTGCATGTGCATGATTTTGCACTGGGTCGGTGTTGGATGGTCCCAGCCTTCGTAGTCGCCATGTTCCCAACGGTGGTGCGGCACGATGACCACCGGAATGTTCTGCGCTCGTACGGCGCGATCGAGGGTCCGCAGGTTGTCGAGCAGCCCGACCTGTTCGGCAATCGGCTTGATCAAGGGGAAGACCTTGCCGTTTTCCGAGAGAAAATCGTTGTACGGATCGACCAGCAGATAAGCGGTGCGGTTCAGCGGATAAGAGGCGTTCGACATGACGATGTACTCCACGCAAGTTGAGTGACCGATGCCGTGGGCTCGCCCGGGCATCAGTTTTTTATGACGACGAAAAAGCTCAAGTCAGTTGAAGGCGCTGCGGTAGGCAAAGAGGCCAGGCAAGCCGCCGGTCATCACAAACAGTAGATTGCTTCCCGCCGGGTAGTCGCCTTGGCGCACGGCAGCGAGCAACCCGGCGAAGGCCTTGCCACCGTAGACCGGATCCGTCAGCAAGCCCTCAACGGAGGCCAGCAGCCGAACCGCTTCCGACATCGATTCGGTGGGGGCGCCATAGGCGTCGCCACGTTGACTGCCATCCACAGTGATTGCGCTTTCCACAAGGGATGCGGACGGGTCCAGGAGCTGCAAGGTTTCCCGAGTTTTGCCCAAGGTCGTCGCCGTGGCCTGCTCCTCTGTGGCCAACACCGAGTAGCCGATAACTTCGGTTGATGATCGAGCGAGTGCCAGACCTGCTTGCAGTCCTGAATGGGTTCCGGCGCTGCCATTGGGAATGATGATCCGCTCGAAGTGAACGCCGAGCGCGTCCGCCTGGCGGAGGATCTCTCCTGCACAAGCGGCGTAGCCCAGACTGCCCCTGGGGCTGGAGCCGCCCAATGGTATGAGGAAGGGTTTTTTGCCTTGGCTTTTGAGCGCGCTGAGCAATTCGCCAGCGTAGCTGTCCGGCGTCAGACCCCGCGGCAGTCGATGAACCTTTGCGCCAAACAAGTCATCGAGCAATACGTTGCCGTTATGACAAAAATCATCATCGCTGCGCACCGCCGACGGGGTCAGGATTAGCTCGCAGGCCAAGCCTTGGCGGGCCGCGACGGCGGCGGTCAACCGGGCGTGATTGGATTGAAAACCGCCCCAGGTAACCAGTGTGTCCGCGCCTTCGGCCAACGCTTCGCCAAGCAGGAATTCAAGTTTGCGCAGTTTGTTACCGCCGCCGCCGAGGCCCATCAGGTCATCGCGTTTGACGTACAGATTGCAGCCATGCAGCTCGGCTGCCCGGCTCAGGCGGGACAGCTTCTGAATCGGTGTCGGGCCTTCCAGCAGCGCCACTCGGGGGTAAGCAGCCAGCGCAGTTTCCAGTTGATTCAAGTCGTGAGGCATGACGGTTCACTTGACGTTGATGAAAGGAAGTGGGGCGGTCACTTCACCAAGGCCCCGGCCAAATGGTTAATAACTGGTATTGCAGTTAAGTCGCTTTGTCAGGCCGGGGCGGACTCTCGTGCCACTTGCCTGAGGATTTGTTCGTATTCTTTGACGGATAGCGATCCGGACACCAATTGACGACCATTCAGCACCATGGCCGGGACCGAGTTGATCCCGCGCTGAAGGTAAAAACTTTCAAGTTCACGGACCTCGAGAGCGAACGCCTCGCTAGTCAAAATCTCGCGGGCGCGGGTGGTAGAAAGTCCCGCTTCACCGGCTAGACGCACCAGTGTTTCGTGGTCGCTGGGGTTCTCGCCATTGGTGAAATAAGCCTCGATCAGGATTTTCTTCAGCGCGACCTGGCGGCCTTCCTGCACGGCCCAGAGCAGAAGGCGATGGGCGTCGAAGGTGTTGTAGAAATGGCTGCGCTTTTCCAGGTCGAACTGAAAACCGATGGCTTTGCCGCGCGCGACGATCATTTCATTGCGCGAGGCGACTTCTTCGGCGCTGCGCCCGTATTTGCGCATCATGTGCTTGATGGCGTGCTCGCCCTCGGCCGGCATGTCCGGGTTCAGTTCGAAGGGCTTGAAGGTCAGCTCCACGGCAACCTCGCCGGCAACATTCGCGATGGCTTGTTCCAGCGCTGTGGCGCCGAGTGCGCACCAGGGGCACACGACATCCGACACAAAGTCGATACTGACGGGGAAGGTCATTTCTTCGACTCCGTCAGTTGTTGGCGGTACTCGGTGGTGGTAATTCCGGCATAGCCCCAGTTGTCGGTGTCGACCTCTTCAATAACGATATGGGTGAGGTGCGGGTCCTTGTTGAGGACGGTTTGCATGGTCTTGGTGATCTCGGCGATGACTTGAGATTTCTGTTCTTTGGTAACGCCGTCGCGAGTGATACGAACGCTGATGAAAGGCATGGGATAAGTCTCCAGTAGGCGCCCCATCGACATGATGAGGGGAGCAGTGGGATGGACTTTAGAGTGTTGCGTTCAGGGGATAAATCAGGGGCGGAGAACATCACTTATAACGCGGTGTAATCAATACAACTGGGGGCTTTGCAGAAGGTAAATCGCCCTCCCTGGCTGCAGGCGCGGGGAGGGCGAATGCTACGGCGGGAGGAATCAGTTCTGCGCTTTGCTCATGCGGGTAAATAGCTCGGTGGGTACTTTCTTGCCGTTGGAAATGTACTGATTGGTTCTGAACTTGTAGACCTCACCTTCTGAAAGAAAACCATCATGGTTGGTGTCCATCGCTTTGAATTCTTCACCGCCCTGAGGTGCCACAGCCAGCAGCTCTTTAAGAGAGACGAGGCCATCATGGTCGCTATCTGTGCGAGCGAAAGAGTCGTCGCCACATTTGCCTTCACCGCACTTGCCTTCGGCAGTAGCGGACTTGTCGCTGGCTTCGCTGGCCCCGCATTTGCCTTCGCCACATTTGCCCTCGCCGCACTTGCCTTCGCCGGTTTTATCGGCCGATGCCAGTTGGTAGCCTTGGGACAAAGGCTCAACAGCAAAAGCCGCAGACGATGCCAGGCTCATGCCACCGGCTAAAGCAATTGCGGCCAGGCCAAGACTGGTTTTGTTCGACATTGGTTTACGGTACATAGTGCTTCTCCAGATGCTTTGCGCGGCCAGGCCGCGGTTCTTGCCACAGGGCGGATAGACCCACAAGGACGCTCAAGGCGAAGGGCGCAAGCGTCGTCCACTTCGACAGAGCGTCCTAGTTCGGGTAGGCCTATTTAGCGGGAGTCATGTATCGGCGATGTATCGGCGAGCGGAGCATTTGTAAGCCAATCCCAAGACTTCGCGTTTGGGTACATAGAGATACAAAAACCGACCTCAGCCTTTGCGCGTCACTCAGGACAACAGCTTTAAAACGGGTGTCGCGGCTACGCCGACGGCAGCTTGCGCATGCAGCTGGCGCAGCAGCACCAGTGCGTCAGCAACGAAGCCGGTCACGTCTGTTGCACCAGCCTCCGCAGCCAAAGCGTGCAACTGCGCTCGACCATCCATGTCAGGGAACTGCTCGATCCGCTGCAACAAACGGAACGCGAGAGGGCTGACCTGGGAGAATTGCACTTGGCCACTCGGCACACGGCTGATCAGCAGCAACGTTGGTTGTTCTGGCGGTTCAGAAGGCAGATGACCTGGCCCGAGACGATGTACGGCCCAGGTGTAAGCCAGCGGCCAGACGAGTGGGGAGAGCCTGAGGGGACGGTCGAGTATATGCGCCGCATCACTGGCCTTTAACGGCGCAGCGTCCAACTGTTGCAGCGCCATTTCCACCCATTCGTAATGAGCCAATTCGGGCAAGAACGGGTACCAGGAGTGTTCGTCGCCGGGCGAGTCTTCCAGGCTCGCTACGAAGTCTACAAACTCACGGGCAATTTCTCCGAAGCGTGGCGTTTGCGCGCGGTAATCACGCAAAAAACGTCGTACCAGTGCACGCCAACCGGCATCACCCAGCACGGCAACCAGCACCGGAAACGTCCCACCCAGCAACCCCAACAGATTGTTCAACACCAGGTTGAGATAGACCTGCGCTCTCTCGGGATTCATCTGCGCAGGCGGCGCATAACTGTCCGGGTCACGCAGGTACCGGGTCAGCGCGAGCTGCTGACTGTGCAAA
The DNA here is from genome assembly GCF_004307525.1 of Pseudomonas sp. Sample_21. Classification (NCBI taxonomy): domain Bacteria; kingdom Pseudomonadati; phylum Pseudomonadota; class Gammaproteobacteria; order Pseudomonadales; family Pseudomonadaceae; genus Pseudomonas; species Pseudomonas sp. Sample_21. Next base: position 54,466 of record NZ_RCNZ01000036.1, read on the forward strand.
CTTGAAGGGGAGTCAGCCATCGACGGTCACCCGCACCAAAGCATTGGCGTCGCGTTGCAAGCGCCTGATGGTGTTCAGCTCAGCCACCAGTTCGTCGTAGGACGGAAAGTTGAAATCGCGCTCCAGCAGGGTTGGCTTCACGCCGAAAAGGTCATAAGCCTGGCCCAGCAATGACCAGACTACCGGTTTGACCGAGGCGCCATGGGTGTCGATGATCAGGTCATCAGCTTCGTCGTAATGGCCAGCCACATGCATGGCGACTACGCGTTCTGGTTCCAGGCCGGCGAGGAAAACCGCTGGATCGAAGCGGTGGTTCACTGAGTTGACGTACACATTGTTAACGTCGAGCAACAGGTCGCAATCGGCCTCGCGGAGCACTGCATTGGTAAAAGTGAGTTCGTCCATGTCCTGATGAGCAGCGGCGTAGTAGGAGACGTTTTCTACAGCAAGACGACGACCGAGAATGTCCTGTGCACGGCGGATGCGCGCAGCAACGTGATGAACGGCCTCCTCAGTGAATGGCAACGGTAGCAGGTCGTATAAATGGCCATCGTCACTGCAGTAACTGAGGTGTTCGCTATAGAACGGCACGTTGAAGCGATCGAGAAAACCGCGGACTTGCTCAAGAAAAGACTCGTCCAGCGGCGCACTGCCACCCAGCGAAAGTGACAAGCCATGACATGACAGCGGGTAGCGTTCAGCCAGCGACTGCAGGGCCTCTCCATGCGCGCCGCCGATGCCGATCCAATTCTCTGGAGCAACCTCAAGAAAATCGAAATCACCGTCGGGAGCGTCACGAAGCGTGTTGAGCAGCGCACGGCGCAATCCCAGCCCGACGGTCGCCTCAAGGGGGAGCTGTGGATCTAAATGCGTTGGTGATGAAGTGTTCGTTTGCATGAACTCAATACTCCGATTCGATATCTGGCCCCCCCGATCCACAGCACCTCCACGGTTACCGCTGGCAGCCGGGGGGGTGTGAATCGGGTGATTGAAACCCGCCACGGTTCTGCTCAAACGAGGTTGATCACCACGTTGATGTTGTTCCGCGTCGCTTTGGAGTACGGGCATGTCTGGTGTGCGGTGTTGATCAGGTCTTGAGCGACGTTGCGATCCAGCCCGGGAAGGTAGACGTTAAGGCGAGCCTGGAGGAAATACGCACCATCGCTTGTGCCTAGATCCACTTCGGCGTCGACGGCAAGGTCAACCGGGAGGGTGACTTTCAGCTTGCTCGCCGCAAGCCCCATCGCGCCGATGAAACAGGCCGACCAACCTGCGGCGAACAATTGCTCTGGGTTGGTACCGGCGCCAGAGGTGCCAGGCGATGACAGCTTTATATCCAGTCGGCCGTCGTCACTGAGGGCGGTGCCATTTCGTCCACCCGAGGAGGTATGGACTTTGCCGGTGTACAGCACTTTATCGATATGGGTCATGGTGAAACTCCTGATTACTAGTGGGGTTGAGAGCGATAGCCTTGGTGACGCGATAACACTCAGCGCGCATTCAAACGCTTGAGATACCGACCGATGAATGTATCCAGGCTCAGCTTGCCGGCGCCTGTGAATACCAGTGGCAGAAGTGCGACGAGATAGATCAACGGCAGCTTGAAATTGCCGTAGCCTTTGTTGCTGATGGAGTACCCCATAGCCAGTTCGCTCAACGTCGACCACTCTGCTGGCCAGTGAACTGCGGCAGTTGCCACGACGGTGACCACGATGAGGATCAGTGCCGAGAGGCGTGTTCCCAGGCCTACAAGCAAAGCAATGGAACAGAGCAGTTCTGCCCACATGGATAACTGCCAATTGAACGTAGCCGGCAACTGATTGAAGGGAAAAGGGAAGGCCCCTTGAATGCTGGGGAACCAGTTCTCACCGTTCCACTTTTCCCAGCCTGCTTCAAAAAACTCCCACGCCAGAAAAACGCGCAGGCTCAAAGGGGCGATCCAGTCCCCTGCGCGATCGAGATTAAGTTGCAGCCGATTCAAGACCGATAACGCGTTTGTTTGCATGGGTTTAATCCTCCGACTTGTCGTCAAGAAAGTGGAAGCCGTTCCGGTGCTCCCACTGACAGGTGTCAGGCACAGGAGCACTGCGCTGGCCGTGAGCGCAGTTCATCGTGCTGGTGTATCTCGCTTGTGTCTGGGCGGGCGGGAAGATCAATGTTGTGTAACGTGTTTGCGTCCGTACACACTTGGATACAGAGCGATACCTGTCGAAGGCGCTAGTTTGGAGTTGGCATATACGATCGGCTGCGTTCTGCCGGTGACTGGCGGGAGGATTCGCAGAGCGAATGAACGTCGCAGATGAGGGGAGGGCGAGGGCGTGGAAAGTCCTGTTGAAGGAGGGGGCACGCCAGGTGCCCACCTGATCTGTCTGCAACCGCCTAGGGTATCAAGCGCATCTCTCGCAGTTTGTCGAACACGTCAAAAAATGCCTGATCACTCGCTTGGTAGGCAGTGAAACCCATCAGGCGGCTTTTCGACATATCCGTGACCACTTCGATTGGGCGGCCAAGGTCGGCATCGGTATGCCATGGGGAAATCAGACGTCCAATATCGGACTCTTTCAAATCGTGTTCGGCGACTATTTGCGTCCAAACGGCTTGATCGTCCGCCATCTGCTTCTCTAGAGGCGAGGGTGACGCAGGATAGTCGGCAGCAGGCAGGTCGAAGTATTCGGCAATTCGGCTCCACATCCATTTCCAGCGGAATACATCGCCATTGGTGATATTGAATGCCTGATTTGCCGCAGCCCGCGTGGTGGCCGCCCACAGTTGCTGTTTCGCCAACTGCCGCGCATCGGTCATGTCGGTGAGGCTGTCCCACTGCACCCTGGATCCGGGAAACACAAAAGGGCGATTGGTGTGTTTGCAAATCGAGGCATAGACGGCGAGCGTGGTTGCCATGTTCATCGCGTTGCCCACGGCTACCCCAGTAACGGTATGCGGGCGATGCACGCTCCAGGTGAAACCGTCCTTTTCCGCAGCGGCGAAGAGTTCGTCTTCCTGAGCGTAATAGAAATTCTCGACATCGAGACGACCCTGTTCTTCGCGAAACGGCGTCTGCGGCAGACTGCCCTTACCATAGGCTTCGAACGGGCCGAGGTAGTGTTTCAGGCCGGTAACCAGTGCTACGTGTTTGACGCTTTTGGCTGGGCGAATGGCGGCGAGGACGTTGCGTACCATGGCCGCATTGACGCGAATGTTCTCGGCCTCCGTGGCTTGCCGCGACCATGTAGTAATGAACACATGCGTGGGTCTCACATCCCTCAGCGCCTGTTCCAGAGAAGCAGGATCCTGTAGGTCTGCCGCGACAGGAATCACGCCGTGCGCTTGCGATGGATGTCTCGATAGCGCAGCGACTTGCCACTGGTTGTCGATGAGTAACTGGGTGATGGCGCTGCCGACGATGCCGCTGGCGCCCACGACTAGAGCTGTCTGGGTCATAGGTTTCTCCTGGATTTGAGTTTGGGAGTCCTGCTGAGCAGCAGAGGTTCAACCTGAAAATCCGTTAGAGTGCGCGCTACTCCCCGTTAAAGCCTGTGAGAAAAATGACTCGTCCGCTGTTTGTCGCTCTGGATGGCCCCAAAGGCGTCGGCAAAACCTCCCTGTTGGAGGCCATCACTGAAGTCCTGAGGGCAGACAACCAGAAAGTGATCCGACTGTGCGAGAAAAAAAGCGACCCTTTCAGGGGCGAGACAATGCACTTGGTGAACCGGCTCGTCCGCCATCCTGACAGGGATCTGGAACTGGACGTTTGCAAACGCCTGGCTGATAGCCGCCGCTGGATTTCCCAGCACGTGCTGACCAAACAACCCGCCGACAGCATCATCCTGATCGATCGCTGGTACCCGTCCGATGCGGCGTTTCGCCGGATAGTCCCGTTTGCTGAAATCCTGCAATTGAACATTGACCGCAACGTACAGGTGCCAGACCTGCATGTCGGGGTGGTTACAGCGGCGGAGATTTCGTGGGCGAGGGCGGGGGCACGCCGGCGCGGCTTGAGCAGCACTGTGCTTCGCGGTCTGGAGGAGCATGTCGCTTGTACTGAGGCGTTTGAGCTGGCCGCTGCCGATCAGGGTTGGTTTTTGTGTCGGAATGAGGGGACGATCGAGGAGGCGACGGGGCGGGTGGTAGGGGAGATTAATCGGGTGATTAGACGCCTCCATGTCCGAAGTGTCAGTCCGCCATGCTGAGCGGCGCGGATCGAATCTAAACCCGCTGTCCTGTCACTTGATCGCACGCTCGGCGGCGTTGAGGATTGGTTCGCCGCGAGATAGGTCGGGCCTGGTAGGAGGTGGCGCTTCCTAGTTCTGGACCGCGGTAACCGTAGCGATTTCAGGCGGGGGGATCCAGCAGGGAAATCAGGCGCGGCTCGATGCTGTCGGGTTGTATCTCGAGAATTGCCAGCGTGACCGGCAACTTGAAACGCCGAGGGCCGGCGCTACCAGGGTTCACGTATAGACGATCGCCGCGCCATTCTATGCGCGGTTTGTGGGAATGGCCGGTGATGATGAGCTTTATGTCTGGATCTAGATCGGCGGGGACGTCGGCGATGTCGTGGATAAGGAGAGTGTGCCAGCCGTTGAGAGTGCAGGTCAGGAAGTCGGGGAGGTCTTTGGCCCATGGGCTGCTGAGATCATTGTTGCCGCGCACGGCGTGGACGGGAGCAATTTCGGACAATTGGGCGAGAATGTCCGGGTTGCCGATGTCGCCGGCGTGGATGATCAGGTCACAGCCTTGGAGCGCGCTGATGGCTTCGGCGCGGAGGAGATTGTGAGTGTCGGATATTAGGGCGGTTTTCATGGGCCAACTCTCCGTGGACGTTTCGGGTGGGAGTGACTGTTTTCGACCCAAAGCTGACCTTCAGATGGGTAAATTTTTTCATCTCGTGAATGGCATCTTCAAGGACTTTGCGATCCGAGCTAAAATTTTTATGCATTTTTCAGAAACAACGAGCGGTGGTTCGTTAATCATGTAAAGCAAGTGTTCGAACGCTACCCCAGCCTCGTTGTGATCGACATAATCCAGAACTATTTCACCACCATTCTCTAAACCTGCCTGAGCTAATGCATGGTTTTCCGGTAAAGGGCCGAGCTGGTCGTATGCAATGGACATCAGCGTTGAAATCTCCTCAAGTGCCTCAACGAAATCGGCCCTCAAGTCGTTGTTAAGGTGGCTCATAATAAACATCCCTCCGATTATGGTGACCTGCGTTCCGTTCCCGTCTGGTCGATTGTTGCCAAAGACCTGATCTTTGCGCACGCGCTTGGGAAGCTAAGGTCGACCGTCCGCTCTGGGGTCAAGCTTTACCCATTTCCTCGTACGAAGCATCGACGAATGTGATGTGCTCATCCCAAGCAGCTTCGGCTAGATCCCGGATAATTTCAGCGAGCGTCTCAACATCCGCCCCCTGAGCTTCGATGCAGGCCAAGCGTCCGGGCGACCAGTCGATGACGGAACACTGTGGATACTTCCTTAGCAGTGCGGACAGCGCTTCCTGAGGAGGCGCTTTGTGGGGATACATGAAGTCAAAGTACGGGGCACTGGCATTCTGAAGCGGGTACACCAGAGCCCATGCATTTGATTGGCCGGGAAAGCAAATTCGGACATTACGATGCGCCCATTCCGGCCCACTGTGTTGGATGTGGCGAAGTACTTCGATGATCGAATGACAATCGGCTATTCGGTTCATGCAATCAGGGTCAAACGTCCAGCTAGGCCCAGGCTGGGTTGCTGAATTAATGGTCTGAGGTGCACTCATTCTTGGTTTTCTCTTCATCGCATTACCTTAAGTCCGATCGGAAGAGGCGATTGACCACTCGGTCGCAGCCTTCGTCATCAGCCGGGCGTCGTTGGTCGGGTACGGCAATTCCACTAAGCCGCCATTCGCATATTTCGCTTCCTCGGGATTGAGCATGCCGGTGCGAATGGTGACGCGGATTTTCTTGCATAGCGAGTATGGATCGGCTTTCGCCAAGTCCATGGCGGTCTTGATGCCCATTGTTTCCAGATGAGCCTTCATGCGCTTGCCAATGCCCCAGACTTCGCCGACGTCGGCGTTGCGCAGCGTCCAGTCGTAGCGATTGCCGCATTAGGAGTGGTGGATCTGATATCTAAAGCCCGAGGCCATTCGCATACATGATTTAACATAATATACATTACACGTAACAAGATGTTACGGGCTTCGCATGGTTGTCGTGATTGCCACGCGTAATCGAAATCCACTGCCACGATAAATATTGCCAAACCTCTACCTCCGGTATTGCCGCAGATTTCCCCTTTCGATCATTCAACTGAAAAAAATCCCGCTACTTACCGTAACGGGATTTCTGAGCTGGTTGAAACGCTTTGTCTACACTTCTGGAAAATTTACTCGTCACTCACCGGGTTTATAGGCTCGGTCGTTTGCACATTAATAATCTTCGTAACAACACGCTGATCCGCCGGTTCGTTGATTAAATCCTTTCGGCGTGCCAGTTGCGCGGGTGTTAATTGTTTCAATTGCTCTGGAGTCAGGTTCAAGAGCTGGTCATCGCTGAACGTTGTCATGGCGTTTGCTCCTTGGAGAGAATGTGCTCATTACGCAGCGACTATCCTTTGCGCCTCAGAGCAATTCTAAAACTGTAAGAAATAACAGTTTTTTAGGCCCGTTTGCGTTATTGCTCATAACGAAAAGCCATGTTGAGTTGGGCTGAGTCATTACCTCGGCCGCTATCGCGACCAATTTTTGTTAGCTCAACTAAACGGTCATTTAGTGGAGTTAACGTATTTTCGAAGACAATCGACGCATTTAACCTGCTCCATTAGAAGTCTACCGTCGCCGACAGCAGATACGTTCGCGGCGTAGAAAGCGTCAACCCCGGCTCACTATCATCCGATGCACCCGCCGAACTCCAATAGCGTTTATCCAGCACGTTTTCGACATTGGCGCGCAAGGTGATCGTCTTCTCGTCCAGTTTGAAAGCATAGCGTGTGCCGACGTCGAACCGTTCCCATGAGTCGATTTCCTTGTCGTTCGACTGGTCCAGATACTGCGAACTCGAGTAAATACCACGGCTGGTCAAAGTCAGCCCCGGCACGCTCGGCACGTCCCACTCCGCACCAAGGTTGACGTTGTATTTCGGTGTCGCCGGTGCGCGGTTGCCGTCGAATGTGCCGTTGGTGGTGTGGGTCAGTTCGCTGTCGATGTACATCACACCGCCGAGCAATCGGAACCCCTTGAGCGGTTCGCCAAACATGCTCAGTTCTACGCCGCTGTTCTCACGCTTGCCGTTCGGGCCGAAGACTCGTGTGGTCGCATTGGTTTCGTACGCAGGCTGTTTGATGCGGAACATCGCTGCCGTCAGCGCGTATGAGCCCGCGTCGTATTTGGCGCCGACTTCGACCTGGCGGCTGATGAATGGCGGGAAGATTTCGTCTTCGTTGATAGACGTCGATGGCGCGATCTTGCCTTGGCTCAGACCTTCCATGTAGTTGGCGTACAGCGAAAGTTTGTCCGTCGCCTTGAGCAGAATCCCGCCCGATGGCGAGACTTTTTCCTCATCGTAAGCCGTGTCGCCCTTGATTCCGTCGCTCCAGTCATCGACTTTGACTCGCTGCCAGCGCGCCCCCAAAGTCAGCAACAGACGATCGTCGAAGAAGCCGAGCGTGTCCGACAGCGCCACGCCGCTGAAGCGGTTCTCTGTGTAGACCTTGGCGTCATTGCGGGTCGGCGTGCCGGGTCTGGCGATCTCCACCGGGTCGTAGAGATTACTGCGCCCGGCCGCGTAACGGGCGCCGCCGTTTTCGAAGTCCATATAAAAGTAATTGGCCGCCAGGTTCACTTCATGGCTGACCGGCCCGGTCTGGAACCAGCTACGAACGCCAGCGGTAGCCGTGCGGACGTTCTCGTCGCGAGTGAAGTCACGCGGCTGAACGCTGAAATCACCGGCGTCGTTGCTCACCGAAACTGCATGGCGCAAGAAGTCATGATTGCTTTTGCGTGCGCCGACGCCGCCATACAGCATGACCGAATCGCTGACATCGAACTCGCCGTTCACCGTGCCGAAAGTGTCTTTAGTGCGCGCCCGGCTCCAGGGTTGCGCATAGTTGTCGCGCACATCATTGGCGTTCGGCACTTTGGCATTGGCGGCGACTTGCACGCGTTCCTGCGGTGCGTCGGTGTCGCGTTCGGTGTGGCCGATATCAGTGGAAAGTCGCAAGCGTTCACCACGAAAGTCCAGACCGAGCACCGCCATGTCGCGATCGACGCTCTGGTGATCCCATTCCGTATCTCCGGACTGCTTGACCCCGTTGAAGCGCAGACCGAATTGGTTTTCGTCACCAAAACGCCTTCCGACATCCACCGCGCCGCCGACTTGATTGTTCGAGGCGTAGTTGGCCGTCAGCGAGGTGATCGGCTTGTCGGTCGCGCGCTTCGGCACGACGTTGATCCCCCCTCCTACGCTGCCCCGAGGCGAAATCCCGTTGATCAATTGGCTCGGGCCTTTGAGGATGTCGACGCGATCGGCCATTTCCATGTCGATGGTGTAAGTCGGCAACACACCGTACAGGCCGTTGTAGGCAACATCACTGTTGAACAGGCTGAAACCACGGATGGTGAATTGCTCGTAGCGTCCACCGGCCGGGTTGGTTGCGCGTACCGAAGGGTCGCTGCCGATCAAGTCGCCGAGGGTGCGCGCCTGTTGGTTTTTCACTGTTTCGCTGGTGTAGGTGGTCATGCTGAACGGGGTTTCCATGAAATCCCTGGAGCCCAACAGCCCTTGCGAACCACGACGGGCGACCTGACCGCCGGCGAATACATCGGCATCCGCTGAACCGCTCGCGCCGAGAATGGATGTCGGCGCAAGTTGCAAGGTGCTGCCTTGCGCTGCGGGCACCAGCGTATAAGCCTGATCACCGACCGGTTGCAGCTGCAAACCGGAGCCCAGCAACAGCCGGCTGAACCCCTCCTCCACACCGAACTCGCCGGACAATCCATTGCTGTTGCGGCCGCTGACCAGCGCCGGATCCACCGAAAGATTGACCCCAGCGAGACCGGCGAACCGCGTCAGCGCGGCACTCAGGCTACCGGCCGGCACCTGATAACTGCGGCGACTGCCGTCGTCGGCCCAGCTCGATTGAATCAACAAGGGGCTGGCGCTCAGGCTCAGCAAAAGGCTCAACTGCAACAACGGACGCAAACGACCTGGGAATACTGCGGGCATTGGAAGAAGCTCTCGATTTTGTTCACTTGCCTGGAATGACCAGCGAGGCGAAAAAAAGGGACAGGCTTCAACCGGTTTTTTCTGCGCGCGGTACCAGCGACACCCAAAATCGCGTTCGCGTGTGCACGTCGACGGGCAAACTGGCTGCCAGCAGTGCCAGCACTTGATCGGTATCGTCGAGGCGGAAACTGCCGGTGATGCGCAGCGATTCCAGCGCCGGATCCCAGCGCAGCACGCCCGAGCGGTAGCGACTCAGCTCGCGAAGGAAATCACCCAGCGGCTGGTTTTGCGCCATCAGCACACCGTCGCGCCAACCGGGCATCAACGCATCGAATGCCGTCACCGCCCCCGCGCCCGAAGCTTGCAGGCTGACTTGCTGGCCCTGCTGCAATACCAGCGCCGGGCCGTGCAGCGGCTGCAATTGCACCGAACCGCGCAGCACGCAGACCTGGCAATCGCGCGCATTGAGGCGCACCGAGATGTCGCTGTGATTGACGATCATCCGCCCATAAGGCGCGTTGACGATAAAGGCTGAATCGCCCGCCACGTTGAGCGCCATCTCGCCACGAATCAGTGTCAGCTGACGTGCAGGCAGATCGACATTCACCGCGCTGTCGGTGTTGAGTTGCAATGAAGAATCCTGGGCCAACTGCACTTTGCGCCGCTCGCCAGTGCTGGTGTGCAAATCGGCGCGCCAGGCCTCCAGCGGCAGCTCCCGACTGATCAACCACGCCGCCGGCACCAGCGCCGCCACGCCCAAGGCACGCTTGAGTACCGCGCGCCGCGCCGGATCCGGCCGATCCAGGGTGGCCATGGCCAGTGTCGGCGGCAAACCTGCGAAACGCTGGCGAAGCTGCTGGATTTTCTGCCAAGCGTTCTCGTGGCGACTGTCACTGGCGCGCCAATGCTGCAATCGGGCGTGATCTTCATCACTGGCAGCGCCTGACTCGAGCAGTGCCAGCCATTGCGCCGCCGCCCGCGCCACTTCCCGCGTTTCCTCGCTGGGGGCAACGCGCATCACAGATCCACCAGCAAGCAATGCTCGTACGCCTGGGCCATGTAGCGTTTTACCGTGCGCTCGGAAACCTGCAAGCGCTCGGCGATCTCGCGGTAGCCGAGGCCCTCGAGTTGACTCCAAAGAAATGCCCGACGCACCGCACGCGGCAAGCCATCTAGCAATTCATCCAGCGCCTGCAAGGTTTCCAGCAGCAACCAGCGCTGTTCCGGCGACGGTGCGCACGCTTCCGGCAATTGCGCCAAGGCGTCGAGGTAGGCTTTTTCCAGATGGCGCCGCGTGTAGAAATTGCTCAGCAGGCGTTTGCCGACGGTGAGCAAATACGCGCGCGGCTCGCGCAACTCGGCCAGCGGCGGCGCGTTGCACAGGACGCGCAGAAAGGTGTCCTGACTGAGGTCCGCCGCATCCCACGCATTGCCCATGCGCCGGCGCAGCCAGGTTTCCAGCCAGCCGCGGTGCTCGCGATACAACTGCTGCAGGCTCTGCTCCGACGGTGACGTAGCTTCAATCATCTCAAGAGACCCTGCGCGAAGGTAGATTCAAATGAGACTGATTCTATTTAACTTCTCGAAGGACACAAAGCCTTTTTCTGCTCAGCGCTTGAGCGTTTCGCTCGGCAGCTCCTTGAACAGCGCGCGGTAACTGCTGGAAAACCGCCCCAGATGCCAGAACGACCAACGCATCGCCACTTCGGCAACGGTGGTTTCCGTGGGCCTGCGCTTGAGCAATTCACGGTGCGCACTGTTCAGCCGCCTCAGGCGTAACCAGTGGCTCGGGGTCATCCCGGTGTAGGCCTTGAAAGCCTGTTGCAACTGGCGCAGCGGCACGCCGGCGACGTGAGAAAGTTCGAGCAGATTAACCGTGTCTTCCGGCGAATCAGCCGCCCACTCCCCCACTCTTTTGATGATCTGGCGTTCGTTGTTGCGTCGCTGCAACCCGCTGCGATCAAGGCTGGTGTGAGCGTTATCAAGGATGAACAGGCAGTCCTCAAGCAACTGTTGAGTCAGGCGATCTTTATCAACTGGATCAGCAGCTTGCGACAACTTCGTGAGAATCGAGCTTAACCAGCCGCTGAACAAAGCGTTCTGTCCGCAGTTAAGTGGCGCCATGAACAACCCTTCGAGTTTCGCCACTTGCAAACCGTGCTCGCGGACGAAGTCCGGACCGAATACCACGGCGATTTCCCGGTAGTTCTCCGGGGTGATCCAGATGTTGCGGCTCTCTTCGTTGAGCAGGTACAGCGCGTTGTCGCTGCGATCGAAACAGAACGCCAGAGCACCGGATGGCGCACTGAAATTCTGCTCGACACGGGTGTTCATCTGTTCTTCGTAGACCTCGACGCCCTGCAGATCGAGATAGCGAATCTGCCCGGCGAAATGCCCCGGCGACATCTGCTGGTAATGCTGGACCCAGCCCGGTGTAGCGCGGATTTGCTCGGCCACGTCGGCGGTGTTGAACGCTTGTACCTGAAGCGGATTGCACGTTGTCATGGGGTGACCTTGCGCACTCTTTTGGTGCGCTTTGGTGCTGCTGAAAGTGGATAGATGGAATCGCAAGCCGCGCCCAAGATAGTCGCCAACGCGCCACAGGGGAAGGGGCGGAAGATGAAACCCGCCCTCCCCGGCGTCTACAAAACCAATAACGAGGTCTTTATGAACGCCCCTTTCGATCAGCTGTTCACCTGGCTGAAAGATCACAAGATTACCGAAGTCGAATGCGTGGTCAGCGACCTGACCGGCATCGCCCGCGGCAAGATTGCACCGACCAACAAGTTCCTGCATGAGCGCGGCATGCGCCTGCCGGAGAGCGTGCTGCTGCAAACGGTAACCGGGGATTTTGTCGACGACGACATCTACTACGACTTGCTCGACCCGGCCGACATCGACATGGTCTGCAAGCCGGTTTCCGACGCCGTGTACGTCATTCCGTGGGCCATCGAGCCGACCGCCATCGTCATCCACGACACCTTCGACAAGTTTGGCAATCCGATCGAACTGTCGCCGCGCAACGTGCTGAAAAAAGTTCTGCAGCTCTACACCGATAAGGGCTGGAAGCCGATTGTCGCGCCGGAAATGGAGTTCTACCTGACCCAGCGCTGTGAAGATCCGGACCTGCCGCTCAAGGCACCACTGGGTCGTTCGGGTCGTGCGGAAAGCGGTCGCCAGTCATTCTCGATCGATGCCGCCAACGAATTCGATCCGCTGTTCGAAGACGTCTACGACTGGTGCGAACTGCAAGGTCTGGATCTCGACACGCTGATCCACGAAGACGGCCCGGCGCAGATGGAAATCAACTTCCGCCACGGCGATGCGCTGGATCTGGCTGACCAGATCACCGTGTTCAAACGCACCCTGCGCGAAGCAGCGCTCAAGCACAATGTCACTGCGACGTTCATGGCCAAACCGATCGGCGACGAGCCCGGCAGCGCCATGCACTTGCACCAGAGTGTGGTCGAGATCGCGACGGGTCAGCCGATCTTTGCCGATGCCGAGGGCAACATGAGCGAACTGTTCCGGCATCACATCGGTGGCCTGCAGAAGTACATCCCGAAAGTGCTGCCGATGTTCGCGCCGAACGTCAATTCGTTCCGCCGCTTCCTGCCGGACACCTCGGCACCGGTCAACGTCGAATGGGGCGAGGAGAACCGCACCGTCGGCCTTCGTGTGCCGACATCGGGGCCGGAATCGATGCGCGTGGAGAACCGCTTGCCCGGCGCCGACGCCAACCCGTATCTGGCGATTGCCGCAAGCCTGCTGTGCGGCTACATCGGCATGGTCGAGAAGATCGAGCCGAGCGCGGCGGTCGAAGGCCGGGCCTACGAACGGCGCAATCTGCGCCTGCCCATCACCATCGAAGAAGCCCTGACGCAGATGGAAGAGTGCCCGAAGGTCGCCGAGTACCTGGGCAGCAAGTTCGTCCGCGGTTATGTCGCGGTCAAACGCGCCGAGCATGAAAACTTCAAGCGCGTGATCAGCTCCTGGGAGCGGGAGTTCCTGCTGCTCAGCGTCTGACCCCGCGCCCGTCCCTGTGGGAGCGAGCCTGCTCGCGAAGACGGCCGCACAGTTGATCGTTCCCACGCTCCCGCGTGGGAATGCATCCCGGGACGCTCTGCGTCCCATCCAAAGCCGAACGCGGAGCGTCCGTTGCGGCATTCCCACTCAGAGCGTGGGAACGATCATTACAAGAAGAGGTGTCGATATGCGTCTATTGAAATCCGTACTCCCGGTCGCGCTGAGCGTGCTGTTCAGTGCCGTAGCCCACGCCGAGCCCCAGGTCAGTGTCTACAACTGGACCGACTACATCGGCGAAACCACCCTCGCCGACTTCCAGAGCAAGACCGGGATCAAGGTGATCTACGACGTCTTCGACTCCAACGAAACCCTTGAAGGCAAACTCCTCGCCGGTCGCACCGGATACGACGTGGTAGTGCCGTCCAACCACTTCCTCGCCCGCCAGGTGAAGGCCGGGGCGTTCATGAAGCTCGATCGTTCACAGTTACCAAACTGGAAGAACTTGGACCCAAAACTGCTTGAATTGCTTGAGAAAAATGATCCCGGCAATGCGCACTCGGTTCCCTATCTGTGGGGCACCAACGGCATCGGTTACAACGTCGACAAGGTCAAGCAAGTGCTCGGCATCGACCACATCGACTCCTGGGCCGTGCTGTTCGAACCCGAAAATCTGAAGAAGCTCAGCCAGTGCGGCGTGTCGATGATGGACTCCGCCGACGAAGTCTTCCCGGCCATCCTCAACTACATGGGCATGGACCCGCGCAGTGAAAACCCTGAAGACTACAAAAAGGCCGAAGCCAAGCTGCTGAGCATCCGCCCGTACATCACCTATTTCCATTCTTCCAAGTATGTGTCGGACCTGGCCAATGGCGACATCTGCGTTGCGTTCGGTTACTCCGGCGATGTGTTCCAGGCAGCCAACCGCGCCAAGGAAGCCAAGAACGATGTGAATATCGCTTACGCCATCCCCAAGGAAGGCGCCAACCTGTGGTTCGATCTGCTGGCGATCCCAGCCGATGCGAGCAACGCCAAAGAGGCGCACGCCTTCATCAATTACCTGCTCGATCCGCAGGTGATCGCCAAGGTCAGCGCCACCGTCGGCTACGCCAACCCGAATCCGGCGGCCAAGCCGTTCATGGATGAGGAACTGGTCAACAACCCTGAGGTTTATCCGCCGCAGTCGGTGCTCGACAAACTCTACATTTCCTCGACCCCGCCCCAGGCGATCATGCGTCTGATGACCCGGTCGTGGAGCAAAGTGAAGTCGAACAAATGAATCAGCACAGCGCACAACACACCGGCTCTTATTACGCCGCTTCTGCGCGGGCGAGCACGCCCTACCCTGCGCTGGATGGTGATTTGCTTGCCGACGTCTGCGTAATCGGTGGCGGCTTCACTGGCGTCAATACCGCGATTGAGCTGGCGCAGCGCGGTTTGTCGGTGGTGTTGCTCGAGGCGCGACGTATCGGCTGGGGCGCCAGCGGGCGCAACGGTGGTCAGCTGATTCGCGGTATCGGCCATGAAGTCGAGGGGTTCGCTCGCTACGTCGGCCAGGACGGCGTGCGCTGTCTGCAGCGCGCCGGCATCGATTCGGTGGAGCTGGTGCGCCAGCGCATCACCGACAACGCCATCGCCTGTGATCTGCGCTGGGGCTTTTGCGAACTGGCCAACACCGCCGCGCAATTCGCCGCGTTCAAGCAGGAACAGGACAGCCTCGCCGAACTCGACTATGCCCACGCAACGAGGCTGGTCGGGACGGAGCAGATCCGGCAGCAAGTGGTCGATGCCGGTGTGTACGCCGGCGGATTGATCGACATGGGTTCGGGGCACTTGCATCCGCTTGATCTGGTCCAGGGCGAAGCGCGTCTCGCGGCATCGCTGGGCGTGCGTATCTTTGAGCAGAGTCCGGTGCTGGAAATCTTCCATGGCCCGACCGTCGAGGTGCGCTGCGCCACCGGTTCAGTGCGCGCCGGCAGTCTGGTGCTTGGTTGCAACGCGCATCTGGATGACCTCGAGCCGAAACTCAGCGGCAAAGTTCTGCCCGCTGGCAGTTACATCATTGCCACCGAGCCGCTGGACGAAACTCGCGCCGCGCAGTTGATTCCACAGAACCTGGCGCTGTGCGATCAAAAAGTCGGGCTGGACTATTACCGACTCTCGTCTGATCGACGGTTGCTGTTTGGCGGCGCTTGTCATTATTCCGGGCGCGATCCGGCGGACATCGCCGCCTATATGCGCCCGAAAATGCTCAAGGTGTTCCCGCAACTGGCCGATGTGCACATCGACTACCAATGGGGCGGCAAGATCGGCATTACCGCCAATCGCTTCCCCCAGGTTGGCCGACTCAAACAGCACCCGAACGTGTTTTACGCGCAGGGTTATTCCGGCCATGGCCTCAACGTCACCCATTGGTGCGCGAAACTGTTGGGCGAAGCCATTCATGCCGGGCACAGCCAGGGCATGGACGTGTTCAGCGGCGTGCCGCACATGACCTTCCCCGGTGGCCCGGCCTTGCGTTCGCCGCTGCTGGCGCTGGGCATGTTCTGGTATCGCGTGCGCGAAATGCTCGGCTGAGCCCGCCACGACTCTGGCTCCTGTAGGAGCTGCCGAAGGCTGCGATCTTGGGACGCAGAGCGTCCCGGGCTGCATTCCCACGCAGAGCATGGGAACGATCAGGTCGCAACCTTCGGCAACTCCTTGCACCGCAATCGCGTCCCACGCCAGCTATACACATTTGCTCTATCGCCAAGCACTTCTATATTGATGAAGTGCTTTTGCGTTCCTGACGCTCAGGGCCCGATTAATTGAGGAGGACATGGATGAAGTCGTCAGCCAGCGATGAGCCGCGAGCACCCGGTCAGGCGCCGATCAAAACCCGCCGTTTCGCTATTTCACTGGTATGGATCGTGCCGATTGTGGCGGTGCTGGTCGGCATTTCGCTGGTGATTCACAACATCCTTCAGGAAGGCCCGGTCATCACCGTTACCTTCAAGACCGGCGATGGCCTGACCGCTAACAAGACCGAAGTCAGATACCGCAACGTGGTCATCGGCCATGTCTCCGACGTCGAACTGGCCAACGACCATAGACACGTCAACGCCACGATCAAACTCGCCAAGCAAGCCGAAGCCTTTACCCGCGAGGACTCGCAATTCTGGGTGGTGCGTCCGCGTATCGGCGCCGGCGGTGTATCGGGCATCGATACGCTGCTGTCGGGTGACTACATCGGTGCCGACATAGGTCAGGCCAATACCCGCTCAAAAAACTTCAAAGGTCTGGAGAACCCGCCGCCGATCACCTACGGCGAACCGGGCAAACGCTTTACGCTGCACACCGCAGACCTTGGCTCGCTGGACATCGGCTCCCCCGTTTATTACCGCAAGATTCCGGTTGGCCAGGTTGTGTCCTACGCGCTGGACCCGGACGGCAAAGGCGTCAACATCGAAGTCTTCGTGCATTCGCCGAACGACGCCTACGTCACCGAAAACACCCGCTTCTGGAACGCCAGTGGCATCGACATCAATGTCGGCGCCAACGGCTTTGCGGTGAAAACCGAATCGCTGTCGACCCTGCTGGTCGGCGGCATCGCTTTCCGCGCCCCGGATTACAGCCCCGACGATAAACCGGCCAGCGACGACAAGAGTTTCGAGTTGTTTGCCAACCAGACCGCCGCCCTCGCCCCGCCCGACGGCAAGGCGCAATACCTGGCGCTGCGGTTTGATCAGGCCTTGCGCGGACTCAAGGTGGATGCGCCTGTCGAGTTTCTCGGTATCGAAATCGGCCGGGTGGTGGCGGTCAATCTCGACTTCGACGAGGTCAAGCGCACCTTTCCGGTGAATGTCGGCATTGTCATTTATCCGCAGCGACTCGGCCGTGCCCACGCGAAGATTCTCAAGACCTACCATGGCGACGAAAACGACGAGGCCACCGGCGCGCGCCTGATCGGCACGTTCATTGAAAATGGCCTGCGCGCCCAGGCCCGCAATGGCAACCTGCTCACCGGTCAGTTGTATATTTCGCTGGATTTCTACCCCAAAGCGCCGAAAGTCGCGTTCGACCCCAAGGCACGGCCGGTCACCATTCCGACCGTTCCCGGCAGCCTCGAACAATTGCAGGAAAAACTCGAGGCGATGGTCAACAAGATCAACGCATTGCCGGTTGAACGCATCGCCAGCAACCTCGACGGCAATCTGGTCGAACTGCGCAAGGGCCTGAAGCAGTTCAACGCCAGGACTCTGCCGGGTGTACAGAGCACCCTCGCCGACGTCAGCAAGACCTTGCAGTCCGCCAATTCGACCCTCGCCGAGGATTCACCGCAACGCGAGCAACTCACCGAGACCCTCGACGAACTTGGGCGCATGTCGCGCTCGTTGCGAGAGCTGTCGGATTACCTCGGTCGCCACCCTGAGTCGCTGATTCGCGGGCGTCCCGACAACGCCGCGCCGCTGGACCTCAAAGGACCGCCACGCAATTGAGCACAGGAGCTGAATCCATGGCTTTACCGTTGAAGATCACCGTGCTCGCTGCCTTCGTGCTGCTGACTGCGTGCCGTAGCGACCCGATCAGCTTTCACACACTGACCCCGGCGCAACCGGGTGCCAGCCGCAACGGTGCCGACATCGCCATAGAAAGCATCAGCGTGCCGCCACAGGTCGATCGCGCGCAGATAGTGATTCGCCAGGGCAACAGCGGCGTGGCGATTCTGGAAACCGATTGGTGGAGCGCCACTCTCGCCGATGAGTTGCGCGGCGCGCTGATCGATCAATTGAGCAGCGGTGTCGGCCAGCAGCGCGCTTCCGTGCGTATCGACGTGCAGCGCTTCGATTCGATTCCCGGCCAGTACGCCTTGATCGACGTGAAATGGCGAGTGCGTCCGCTGGGTGCTGAAGACGCGGCGCTACTGACCTGTCGCTCGGTGTTGCAGACGCCTTCAGGGCCAAGCATCGAAGAGCTGGTGACTGCGCAGCAGAACAACGTCAAACGGCTTGCTGCACAAATCACTCAGGCTGCGACGGCCGCGCGCAATTGCCCTTCATCGGGCTAATCGCGTCACAAATCGAAGCGATCCACCGCCCGCCGCCGCTCGTTGTCATCGCGCACATCGTAGTTGGCGGTCGTCTGGATATTGCTGTGATGCGCCAGTTTCTGCGCGATCGACAGGTCGTGCTCTTCGATCACCCGGGTGATGAATGAACGCCGAAAATCGTGGGGCATGATTTTTACCCCGACCTGCGTACCGCGCTGGCGGGCGATGTAGTAAATCGCGTGTTTGGTGATGCGCTCGCGGGTGATGTGGCTGCCCCGGCGAATGCGATTGAACAGGAATGCATCGTCGCTCTCGCCTTCCTTGAGCTGTGAACGACGCAGTTCCAGCCAGGCGTCGAGCTTGGCAAAGGCCCAGGCCGGCGCGTACTTGATCAGCTGTTTGTTGCCCTTGCCGGTGACGGTCAGGCTGCGTTCGTTGAAGTCGACCTGACTCAGATCCAGATCCACCGATTCCGACTTGCGCATGCCGGTGCCGTACAGCAACGCAATCACCGCCGCATCACGCAAACCCTGCGGGCGTGGGTCGGCAGCGCAGACTTCCATCAGTTCGTGAATCAGCGTGCGCTTGAGGTTGCGCCCCTGGGACAGCCGTGTGCCGGCTATGCCCTTGACCGAACGCATCTTCAACAGGTGATCCTGGCTGATCAGGCTCATGCGCCACGCCTCGTTCATCACCCCGCGCACGGCGTTCACGTAAAGCGACGAGGTGTTCGGTGCATAACCGTCGGCACGCAAAGCGGCGACCAGCGCCACCACGTCTTCCGGTTGCAGGCCGTGCCACGGGATTTCTTCGATATCGACGTCCTCGAAACCCAGGCGGTCAGCGGCATCTTGCAGCACATAGCGCATGGTCAACTGGCTGGAAGGTGCCAGTCGCGCCAGGTAAACGGTCAGCGGATTGCTGGTGGACGGTGCAGGTTGGGTACTCGACAAATCACTCAAACGAAACGGCCTTGAAATAAAAAACGATTCAACAAAAACAATAAATGCATGAAATGAAACGCAAAAAAACGGCGTGACTCAAAGACGGGGGTTGCCGCGAAAGGCCGACAACCTGCCGTTCGAGGCGGTAAAAGTCAATCGGGCATTCCCCGAACGGTCTGTTTGCTGCTTTATCAGCACGGTAGGCGAACTGAAACATCGCGCTCTTATGTTCAATGCAGGGACTGCGAACAGGAGTGCGGCATGAAGATTACGGTGTTTGGCAGTGGTTACGTCGGTCTGGTGCAAGCGGCGGTGCTGGCTGAGGTCGGTCACGACGTGGTGTGCATGGATGTCGACGCGCAGAAGATCGAGCAGTTACGCCAGGGTCACGTCAGTATTTTCGAGCCGGGGCTGGCCAGTCTGGTGCGCGAGGGCCTGGATTCGCAGCGCCTGCAATTCACCACTGATGAGCGGCTTGCGGTGTTGCATGGGCGGGTGGCGTTCATTGCGGTGGGCACGCCGTCACGCGAGGACGGTTCGGCGGACCTGCGCTACGTGCTGTCGGTCGGCGACGCGATTGCCCGGCATCGCCAACAGCCGTTGATCGTCGTGGAAAAGTCCACGGTGCCGGTGGGCACGGGTGACGCTTTGCGCAGCCACATCGAAAAGGCCCTGATCAAGATTGGCCGCCTGCTGCAGTTTGATATCGTCTCCAACCCGGAATTTCTCAAGGAAGGTTCAGCGGTTGCTGATTGCCGGCGGCCGGATCGTATCGTCATCGGTTGCGAAGGCGCGGAAGTGCGCGATGTGATGCGCGATCTGTACGCGCCATTCAACCGCAACCATGACCGCATCCTGTTCATGGACCTGCGCAGCGCCGAGCTGACCAAATACGCCGCCAACTGCATGCTGGCGACCAAGATCAGTTTCATCAACCAGATCGCCGAACTCGCCGAGCACCTCGGCGCGGACATCGAATCAGTGCGCCAGGGCATCGGTGCCGATACGCGGATTGGCTATCACTTTATCTACCCGGGTTGCGGCTACGGCGGTTCGTGTTTTCCCAAAGACATGCGCGCCTTGATTCACAGTGCCGAACAGGCGCATTGCTCCAGTGATCTGCTGCAAGCGGTTGAGGCGATCAACCAGCGGCAGAAGCACAAGCTGTTTGAACGCATCAACGCGTTCTACCGGGGCGATTTGCGCGGCAGGACCTTTGCCCTGTGGGGCCTGGCGTTCAAACCCAACACCGACGACATGCGCGACGCACCGAGCCGGGTTCTGCTCGAAGATTTATGGGCTGCCGGGGCCAGCGTGCGCGCGTTTGATCCGGAGGCCATGGTCGAAACGCAGAATCTCTATCCAAACGAATCAAAACTGATGCTGATGGGCACGCCGGAATCGGTACTGGCCGGCGCCGATGCGCTGATCATCTGTACCGAATGGCAACAATTCAAGGCCCCGGATTTCGAGCTGATCAAACAACGGCTCAACAGCCCGGTCATCTTCGACGGCCGTAACCTTTACGACGCCGAGCGTCTGGCACGCAATGGCTTTCAGTATTTCCCGATGGGCCGTGGTGAATCGTGCAGGTTGCCGATCACCTTGCGGCAGAGGCCGGCGGCTTCGGATGTGGCTTGAACTGGCCCTGTGGGAGTCATTGCAAATTATGAGCTACACCGACCCTGTGGGAGCGAGCCTGCTCGCGAATACGGTATGTCAGCGACATCGCAGGTGACTGATCCGTCGCCTTCGCGAGCAGGCTCGCTCCCACAGGGAAATCATGTGCTCCGAGGGACGCTGGTGTATCAGCTTGACCGGTGGCAGCTGCCCAGAGAGGATGGCGTTCGCTCAGGCTTCCCGAATAAGGACATTCCCCTTCCGTGGCCATCTATTCGCCGTTCATTCGCCGGTTGATGATCAGCTCACTGACCGTGGTCATCAGCCGTGCCCTGGTCAGTCCGCTGCTGACGCTGTTCCTCAGCAACAAGCTCGGCCTCGATCCGCAGGATGTCGGCTTGCTGCTGGGCATCGCCGTGTTCAGCGCCACGCTGCTGTCGCTGTACGGTGGCTACATCATCGACAAGCTGGACAAGCGCCAGTTGCTGATTGTGGCCATGCTCTCCAGCGGTATCGGCCTGATCCTGCTGACCTTCGGGCAGAACCTGTATCTGGTCACCCTGGTGCTGATCATCAGCGAAACCGCGTCGGCGCTGTTCCTCATCGGCTCCAAGGCGATCCTCAGTGAAAACCTGCCGGTGGGCCAGCGGGTCAAGGCGTTTTCCCTCAATTACACGCTGACCAATATCGGCTACGCCGTCGGCCCGATGATTGGCGTGGTGATTGCCGGGGTGCAGCCGTCCGCGCCGTTCATCGTTGCCGGTGCGATCGCCATTGGCAGTATTTTTCTGCTGCTCGGCGCAGTCCGCGATGTGCGTCCGATAACAGCCGCCAGCGCGCCGCAGAGTTTCCTCAACACGCTGATGATCCTGAAAAACGACCGCACCATGGTGCTGTTCACCCTTGGCTGCCTGCTCAGCACGTTGGTGCACGGGCGCTTCACCCTGTACCTGTCGCAATACCTGCTGGTCACCCACACCCAGCAACAGACCCTGGACACCATGGCCGCCCTGCTCGCCTGCAACGCAATCACAGTGATCCTGCTGCAATACCAGATCGGTCGCTGGCTTAGCCGCGAACACCTGCGTCACTGGATTGCCGGCGGCACTGCGCTGTTCATCGTCGGGTTGATTGGCTTCAGTGTGGCGGACAGCCTGCTCGGCTGGTGCGTGGCGATGTTCATCTTCACCTTGGGCGAAATGATCATTTACCCGGCAGACTTCCTCTTCGTCGATACCCTCGCCCCGGAGGCACTGCGCGGCAGTTACTACGGCGCGCAGAACCTGGCGGCACTCGGCGGTGGGGCGAGCCCGGTGCTGTGCGGGTTTCTGCTGATGCACACGCCGGCGCCGAGCATGTTCTACGCCCTGAGCGGCTTGGCGGCGCTGGGTGGCTATCTATGCTTCGTCAGCGCGCGGCGCACCACTTCAATGCAAAATTAGTGCACTAAAACTGCATTTATATGAATTTGTCAGCATCGATTTTGATCGGCAAACTACGCGCGTTCCTCCCCCAATGTTGGAACGCTTCGAGGGCTTTCCGGATATGCCGGACAAGTCCTTTTTTTTGCCCCGGATTTTGTAAAGGATCAGTTCTACATGCTTGCTCGCTGGTTGCCCGCTGCCATCAACACCCGCCCCACTGAATGGAGCCGTGCCGCGATCGGCATGGCCTTGGGCACGCTGTTCAGCGTGTGGATGTGTGCGCAGGTGTTCGGCCATGACGTTGCCTTTCACTTGGTCGGCCCGCTCGGCGCTTCGGCGGTGCTGCTGTTCGCCGTGTCCTCCGGCGCCCTCGCCCAGCCCTGGTCGATTCTCGGCGGCTACCTGTGTGCTGGCGTGGTCGCCTTGCTGGTCGCCCACGTGCTTGGCCGCACGCTGGGCAGCGCCTGCCTCGCCGCCGGCATGGCGGTGATTCTGATGTGCTGGCTGCGTTGCCTGCACCCACCGGCCGGCGCATTGGCGTTGACACTGGTTCTCGCCGACCCTGCAACCATCGCCATGGACTGGAAAGCCATGGAGCCGGTGATGCTCGGCGCCCTGTGCATGCTCGTCAGTGCGCTGGCCTATAACAACCTGACCCGCATCCGCTATCCGAAACGCGCTGCCGACCCGGCACCGCCAGTGGTCCCGGTCGACCGCCAGGCGATCACCGCCGAAGACCTCAAGCTTGCGCTGGCCGACATGGAAGCTTTCATCGACGTCACCCCCGAAGACCTCGAACGCCTGATCCACGCCAGCGAACTGCACGCCAAGCGCCGCAGCATCAGCGAAACCTTCCGATAACCACGCAATTTCGAGTCATGTAAAAACGCAGATTCCCCCTGCACATATCCCCGTTGTACACGACAAATTTGCACTGTTACGATCCGCTAACGCCCGCGCGCGGGCTTTTCGAATAAAGACAATAAAAGCAGGGAGTTACAGATGACAGCTCAGGCTTCATCCCGGCGGACCCCGTCCATGGATGCCATACCAAACGACGTGCTGGCCGAGGTGCGCAATCATATCGGCCACCTGACCCTCAACCGCCCTGCGGGCCTCAATGCAATTACCCTGGACATGGTGCGTCTGCTGCAACAGCAGCTCGATGCCTGGGCGTCTGACGCCGATGTGTACGCCGTGGTATTGCGCGGTGCCGGCGAAAAGGCTTTTTGCGCCGGCGGTGATATTCGTTCGCTGTACGACAGCTACAAGAGCGGCGACACGCTGCACGAAGATTTCTTCGTCGAGGAATACGCCCTCGACCTGACGATTCATCACTACCGCAAACCGGTGCTGGCCCTGATGGACGGTTTCGTCCTCGGCGGCGGCATGGGCCTGGTGCAAGGCGCCGATCTGCGCGTGGTCACCGAAAAGAGCCGTCTGGCGATGCCGGAAGTGGCCATCGGTTATTTCCCCGACGTCGGCGGCAGCTATTTCCTGCCACGCATTCCCGGTGAACTGGGGATTTATCTGGGCGTCAGCGGCGTGCAGATTCGCGCTGCCGATGCGCTGTACTGCGGCCTCGCCGACTGGTATCTGGACAGCAGCAAACTGGCCCTGCTCGACGAGAAACTCGACCAGATGGAGTGGCAGGACACGCCGCTCAAGTCGCTGCAGAACCTGCTGGCCAAGCACGCTGTACAAACCCTGCCGGATGCCCCACTTGAGGCGCTGCGCCCGGCCATCGACCACTTCTTCGCCCTGCCCGACGTGCCGAGCATGATCGAGCAATTGCGCGCCGTCACTGTCGCCGACAGCCACGAATGGGCGGTCACCACGGCGGATCTGCTGGAAACCCGCTCGCCGCTGGCCATGGCCGTGACCCTGGAAATGCTCCGTCGCGGCAGGCACCTGAGTCTGGAGAATTGCTTTGCGCTGGAGCTGCATCTGGACCGCCAGTGGTTTGCCCGTGGCGACCTGATCGAAGGCGTGCGCGCCCTGCTGATCGACAAGGACAAGTCACCGCGCTGGAACCCGCCAACCGTCGCTGAGCTGGACGCTGCGCAGGTGGCGAGCTTCTTCCATGGTTTTGATGAGAGCGGGAGCTGAGTCATGCACGATCTCGAACTGACTGAAGAACAAGTGATGATCCGCGACATGGCCCGGGATTTTGCCCGTGGCGAAATCGCGCCCCACGCCCAGGCCTGGGAAAAGGCCGGCTGGATCGACGACGCGCTGGTGGCGAAGATGGGCGAGCTGGGCCTGCTCGGCATGGTTGTACCGGAGGAATGGGGCGGCACCTACGTCGATTACGTTGCCTATGCGCTGGCGGTTGAGGAAATCTCTGCCGGCGATGGCGCGACCGGCGCGTTCATGAGCATTCACAACTCGGTAGGCTGCGGGCCGGTGCTCAACTACGGCAGCGCCGAACAGAAACAGACCTGGCTGGCCGATCTGGCCAGTGGGCAGACCATCGGTTGCTTCTGCCTGACCGAACCCCAGGCCGGTTCCGAAGCGCACAACCTGCGCACCCGCGCCGAACTGCGCGACGGCCAATGGGTGATCAACGGTGCCAAGCAATTTGTCAGCAATGGCAAGCGGGCGAAACTGGCGATCGTCTTCGCTGTGACCGATCCGGATCTCGGCAAAAAAGGCCTGTCAGCGTTTCTGGTGCCGACCGACACACCGGGTTTCATCGTCGATCGCACCGAACACAAAATGGGCATCCGCGCCTCCGACACCTGCGCGGTGACGCTGAACAACTGCAGCATCCCCGAGGCCAATCTGCTCGGCGAACGCGGCAAGGGCCTGGCGATTGCCCTGTCCAACCTTGAAGGCGGACGCATCGGCATCGCCGCGCAGGCATTGGGTATCGCCCGGGCAGCGTTTGAAGCGGCGTTGGCCTACTCGAAAGACCGGGTGCAATTCGACAAGCCGATCATTGAGCACCAGAGCATCGCCAATCTGCTGGCTGACATGCACATGCAGATCAACGCCGCACGGTTGCTGATCCTCCATGCAGCGCGGCTGCGCACGGCGGGTAAACCATGCTTGTCCGAGGCCTCACAGGCCAAGCTGTTCGCGTCGGAAATGGCCGAGAAAGTGTGTTCGTCGGCGATCCAGATCCATGGCGGCTATGGCTATCTGGAGGATTACCCAGTCGAGAAGTACTACCGCGATGCGCGGATTACCCAGATCTATGAAGGGTCGAGCGAGATACAGCGGATGGTGATTGCGCGGGATTTGAAGAACTACCAGTTGTAATGGCGTTGGCCCTTCCCCTCACCCCAGCCCTCTCCCCAGGGAGAGGGAGCCGACCGAGTCGGTTACGGATTCAGCGGCAACCTTTCAGGTCGGCGTAATTCGCCCATATCACGCGGTCAGTCCCCTCTCCTTGGGGAGAGGGCTAGGGTGAGGGGCTTTTGAAGCTCATACACTATTTGCCTTGGAATGCAGCCTCACGCTTTGCAATAAACGCCGCCATCCCTTCCTTCTGATCCTGCGTAGCAAACGCGGCATGGAACACCCGTCGCTCAAAGCGCACGCCTTCGCTCAGGTTGACCTCGAACGCGCGGTTGACGCTCTCCTTGATCATCATCGCAATCGGCAATGACTTGCCGGCGATCACCGCTGCGACTTTCAGCGCCTCATCAAGCAGCTCATCGCTCGGCACGATCCGCGCGACGATGCCGCAACGCTCGGCTTCCACCGCGTCGATCATGCGCCCGCTCAGGCATATTTCCATGGCTTTGGCTTTGCCCACGGCGCGGGTCAGGCGCTGGGTGCCGCCCATGCCCGGCAGCACGCCGAGGTTGATTTCCGGCTGGCCGAATCTGGCGTTGTCGCCAGCCAGGATGAAGTCGCACATCAGCGCCAGTTCACAGCCGCCGCCGAGGGCAAAGCCGTTGACCGCTGCGATGATTGGCTTGCGTCGGTTGGCCACTCGATCGCTGTCGCTGAACAGATCGTCCATGTAGATCTGCGGATAGGTCAGCTCAGCCATTTCCTTGATGTCGGCGCCGGCGGCGAAAGCTTTTTTCGAACCGGTGAGGACGATGCAGCCAATGTGCGCATCGGCTTCCAGCGTATCGAGGGCGTGGTTCACTTCGCTGACCAGTTGCGCGTTCAGCGCGTTCAGCGCCTGCGGCCGGTTGAGGGTGATCAGGCCGACGCGGTCGCGGGTTTCCAGCAGAATCGTTTCGTAAGTCATGAATAAAATTCCTTGTCAGAGATTGCGCGAAATGACCATGCGCTGAATGTCGCTGGTGCCTTCGTAGATCTGGCAGACGCGCACGTCGCGGTAGATGCGTTCCAGCGGGAAGTCGTTGAGGTAACCGTAACCGCCGAGGGTTTGCAAGGCCATGGAACAGACCTTCTCGGCCATTTCCGAGGCGAACAACTTGGCCATCGACGCCTCGACCAGCGCCGGTTGGCCGCTGTCACGCAAGGCTGCGGCGTAAAGCACCATCTGCCGGGCGACGGCAATTTGCGTGGCCATGTCCGCCAGGCGGAACGCCACGGCCTGATGCTCGATGATCGGCTTGCCGAAGGTGTCACGCTCGCGGGCGTAATCACGGGCGGCTTCGAACGCGGCGCGGGCCATGCCGACGGCTTGCGAGGCGATACCGACGCGGCCGCCTTCAAGGTTGGCCAAGGCAATCTTGTAGCCCTCGCCCTCCTCGCCCAGCCGATTGGCCACCGGCACTTTCACATCTTCGAAGAGAATCTGGCAGGTGTCGGACGCGTGCTGGCCGAGTTTGTCTTCGACCCGCGCGACTTTGTAGCCGGGCGAGTCGGTCGGCACGATAAACGCGCTGATCCCGCGCTTGCCGGCGCTCGGGTCAGTCACGGCAAACACGATCACGATGCCGGCGTTCTGCCCGGAGGTGATGAACTGTTTGCAGCCGTTCAAAACGTAGTGATCGCCTTCCAGCCGCGCGCGGGTTTTCAGGCTGCTGGCATCGGAACCGGCCTGCGGTTCGGTCAGCGCGAAGGCGCCGAGCATGGCGCCGCTGGCCAATGGTTTGAGGAAGCGCTCGCGTTGGTCGTCATTGCCGAACTTGAGAATCGGCACACAGCCGACCGAGTTGTGCACGCTCATGATCGTCGAGCAGGCACCGTCGCCGGCGGCGATTTCTTCCAGGGCCATGGCGTACGCGAGGTAGCCAGTTTCACAGCCGCCCCACTGCTCCGGCACGAGCATGCCGAAAAAGCCCAGTTCGGCCATCTCGGCGATGGCTTCCCTGGGGAAACGGTGCTCGCGATCCCACTCGGCGGCGAACGGCTTGAGCCGTTCCTCGGCAAACTGCCGGGCCATGTCGCGGATCTGGGTTTGGTCTTCGTTGGGGATCATGGTGATTCCTTCAAATCTGAGTACGACATAGAACCCTGTGGGAGCGAGCCTGCTCGCGAAAGCGGTGTCTCAGTCACGCATGTGCCGGCTGAAACGACGTCTTCGCGAGCAGGCTCGCTCCCACAGTTGATCGGCGATGCCTTCAGTAAACGCATTCCACAGCCATGGCCGTGGCTTCGCCGCCGCCAATGCAGATCGCTGCAATGCCGCGCTTGAGCTGTTTCTGCCGCAGCGCCGCGAGCAACGTCACCAGAATCCGCGCCCCCGACGCACCGATCGGATGGCCCAGCGCGCAGGCGCCGCCGTGCACGTTGAGCTTGTCGTGGGGAATCTCCAGGTGCGTCATCGCCGCCATGCCGACCACGGCAAACGCTTCGTTCACTTCAAACAGATCCACTTGATCCAGCGTCCAACCGGTCTTCTTCACCAGTTTCTTGATCGCGCCAATCGGTGCGGTGGGAAACAGCCCAGGGGTATCAGCGAACGCAGCGTGACCATGAATCACCGCCAGTGGCTTGAGGCCCAGTTGCTGCGCGTGGGACTGACGCATCAGCACCAACGCCGCCGCGCCGTCGGAAATCGAGCTGGAGTTGGCTGCGGTGACCGTGCCGCCTTCGCGGAACGCCGGTTTCAGCGAGGCGACCTTGTCGAGTTTGGCTTTTGGCGGCTGTTCATCGTTGCTGATCACCACCTGCTCTTTGCCGACGGTCACCGTCAGCGGGACGATTTCGTCCTTGAAGCTGCCGTCCTTGATCGCCTGTTGCGCGCGGGTGGTCGAGGTAATGGCGAAAGCGTCCTGCGCCTCGCGGCTGAAGCTGTTGGCCTCGGCGCAATCCTCGGCGAAGGTGCCCATCAGGCGGCCCTTGTCGTAGGCGTCTTCGAGGCCGTCGAGGAACATCGAATCGAGCACGCGGCCATGGCCCATGCGATAGCCGGCGCGGGCGCGATCGAGCAGGTACGGCGAGTTGGACATGCTTTCCATGCCGCCGGCGATCACCACGTCGGCACTGCCGGCAAGCAGCATGTCGTGGGCCATGATGGTGGTCTGCATGCCCGAGCCGCACATCTTGTTGACCGTGGTGCAGCGCGTCGATTTGTCCAGCCCGGCGCCCAGCGCAGCCTGTCGTGCCGGCGCCTGGCCGAGGCCGGCAGGCAGTACGCAACCGAACAGCACTTCATCAACCGCATCACTGGCGACACCGGCGCGTTCGACCGCAGCCTTGATCGCCGCCGCGCCGAGTTGCGGTGCGCTGAGGCTTTTCAGCTCGCCCTGAAAACCGCCCATCGGTGTGCGGACGGCGCTGACGATAACAATCGGATCATTGGACATAGTCATGACTATCCTCCTTACTTGGCGGCCATGCGCAAGGCGCCGTCGAGACGGATCACCTCGCCGTTGAGCATGCTGTTTTCGATGATATGGCGCACGAGCGCGGCGTATTCGGCGGGCTTGCCCAGACGCGGCGGGAATGGCACGCCGGCGGCCAGCGAGTCGCGCACTTCCGGGGTCATGCCGGCCATCATCGGCGTTTCGAAAATGCCCGGTGCGATGGTCATCACGCGGATGCCGAAGCGCGCCAGTTCGCGGGCGGCCGGCAGGGTCAGGCTGGCGATCGCGCCTTTCGAAGCCGAGTACGCAGCCTGGCCAATCTGACCGTCGAACGCTGCGACCGAGGCGGTGTTGATGATCACGCCACGCTCGCCGTCAGCATTGGCTTCGCTCTCAGCAATCGCCGCAGCGGCCAGGCGCAGCATGTTGAAACTGCCGATCAGGTTGACGTTGATCACTTGCGCGAAGCTGCTCAGGGCGTGCGGGCCGTTTTTGCCGAGGATCTTCTCGCCACGCACGATGCCGGCGCAGTTGATCAGGCCGTTGAGGCTGCCAAATGCGGCAACGGTCGCCTGCACAGCGGCTTCGGCGGCAGCTTCATTGCTGATGTCGGCAACCACACTTTGCGCACCGAGGCGCTGGGCCTGCGCGGCGACGGCTTCGGCGTTCATGTCGACCAGCATGACTTTGGCGCCGGCACTGACCAGCAATTCAGCGCTGGCGGCACCGAGGCCTGAAGCGCCGCCGGTGACGATAAAAACCTTGTTCTCGATCTGCATGACGGTGTTTCCTTGGATTCAAGCTGAAACGTTGTGCGCCGCGGCCTCTTGAGCCTTGTCGATTTCCTGGTTGCGCAAGATAAAGCGCTGCAATTTGCCACTCGGGGTTTTGGGCAATTCGCTGACAAATTCGATTTCACGCGGGTACGAATGCGCGGCCAGACGCTTGCGTACGTGTTGGCGCAGTTCTTCGGCCAGCTCCGGCGCGGCGCGGTACTGCGCGCTCAGCACGACGAAGGCTTTGACCAGTTCGGTGCGTTCCGGGTCGGGCTTGCCGACGACCGCCGCTTCGACCACGGCAGGGTGTTCGATCAGGGCACTTTCCACGTCGAACGGGCCGACGCGGTAGCCCGAAGTAGTGATCACATCATCACTGCGGCCGACGAAGCTGATGCTACCGTCCGGGTTCCACTCCACGGTGTCGCCGCTTAGATAGTAGTTGCCGACGAAAGCCTTGGTCGGCGCGCCTTCGTAGCCGCCGAACCAGCACATCGGCGACTGCGGGCGGTCGATGGCAAGAATGCCCGGCTGACCAACGCCGAGTTCGTTGTATTGCTCATCGAGCACGACGATGCGATGGCCCGGCGAAGCGAAACCGGCGGCGCCGACATGCACCGGGTGCTCGAGGCCGTGGTGGTTGCACAGCACCATGCCCAGTTCGGTCTGGCCGTAATGATCGTGAATGACCACCTCGAGGTTGTCTGCGAACCAGCGGATCACTTCCGGGTTCAGCGGCTCGCCGGCGCTGCTGACGATGCGCAGTTTGCCCTTGATCGATTTGGCGAACTCCTCTCCCCCGGCTATCAGCAGGCGATAGGCAGTGGGCGAGCCGGTGAGATTGGTAATGCCGTATTTGTTGATCACCCGGCAGGTGCTTTCGAGGGTGAACGGGCCATCGTAGAAGGTAATCGGGTGGCCCAGCGCCAACGGCCCGGTCACGCCGAAATAAATGCCGTAGGCCCAGCCCGGATCGGCGACGTTCCAGAATGCGTCTTCAGGACGCAGGTCCACCGCATCGCGGGTGTAGCTCTGGAAAGCGACGATGGCTTTGAGCGGTACTGACAGCGCTTTCGCCGGCCCCGTGGTGCCCGAGGTGAACATCAGCAGGAACGGGTCTTCGCCGGTCAGCAATACCGGCTCGCAGACATTGGAATAGTTGGCCAGCTCAGCCCAGAAACTGAAATCACCACGTACGATGCCCTGGCCTTTGGCTCCACCAACGGTGACGATGGTCGGGCATGCGCTGACTTCACTGAGCTTGGGCCGATTGACCGCGTCGGTGACGACGACTTTCGCCCCGGAACTGTTCAGGCGATGTTCAAGAGCTTTCGGCCCGAATGCGGTAAACAGCGGCTGATACACCGCGCCGATGCGCCAGGTGGCGAGCACGGTGATGAGTAATTCGACGTTGCGCGGCAGCAGGCCGGCGACCTTGTCGCCCTTCTGCACGCCCTGGGCGAGGAGGAAATTGGCGAAACGCGCGGCTTTGTCTTGCAGATCAGTGAAGGTGTAAGTCGCACTTGAGCCGTCGCGACCTTCCCAGAACAACGCAATACGCCCGGGCAAGGCATGGCGGTCGCAACATTCGACGCAGGCGTTGAGCGCAGCGAGCGTGCCGCTGAGCGATGCATCGACGGTGTGCTGATAGTTGAACTGTTCGGTGGCAGACAAGTAATCGCGCATTGCCAGAATCCCTCGGTGTTTTTATTAGGCTGGGAACCGTAAACAACACAGGGATAGTCGCGCCGCGCGGGGCTCGGGGCAATGGTCAAAGTTATCAAAGTGGCTGACTGGTTTGGCCAAGCCTTTTAAGGGAATGGTCACGCGGCCCTGGGTGGGAGCGAGCCTGCTCGCGAAGGCGTCGGGTCAGACCACCTCATTGAGGATCAGCGTGCGGTAATGCCCCGGGTTCGACCCGGACCATTTGCGAAACGCCTTGTAGAACGAACTGGCATCCGCAAAGCCCAGCCGTGCAGCAATCTCGACGAAACTGATCGAGGGCTCTGCCAGCCAGGTGATTGCCAATTCCTTTCGCACGCTGTCCTTGAGACCCTGATAAGTCTGCCCTTCCTCGGCCAGACGCCGGCGTAATGTCGACGCGGACATGCACAGTTGCTGGGCCAGCGCCTCGGTTTCCGGCCAGTGCTCGGCGGGCACTTGCCGCAGATCCTGCTTGATTCGGCTGGCGAGGCTGTCGGGGTCGCGGTACTTGACCAGAATGTTCGCCGGCGCCTGGGCCAGGAAGCGCTTGAGTTCTTCGGCACTGCGCTTGATCGGCAGATCGAGACAATCGGCGGAAAAGATCATTCGTGTTCGCGGACGTTCGAAACGCAGGTTTTCCGAAAACATCACCCGATAGTCATCAGTGAAATCCGGTTCGGCGCAGCGCAGTTCAATGGCGAGAATCGGAATCCGCCGCCCGGCCAGCCAGCACGCGACGCCGTGCACGATCATCCAGTAAGTGAAATAGGTGAAGGCGCGGCGCGGTTCGGCGTCGTCTTCGAGCAGGACGATTTCCGCCAGGCTCTGCTGATGCACCAGTTGCGCCGGCAGTTTTTCCAGCATCAGCGACAGGAACGTCAGACCGGTATCCAGCGCCGCCGCCAGCGTCGGTTGCGCCATTGCGCTGCGACACAGAAACGCCAGGCTGCCGGACTTGAGCGGGCGTGGGTCCATGCCGAAGAACTCGTCATCACCGCGTCGTGCCAGCAGGCGCCAGAGTCTGGCGTATTGCGAGGCCGGCACCCTGCCCTCATCGGCCGCTAACAAAGCCGGATCGATGCCGACCTTGCTCAACGCCTCATCCGTCGCCGCGCCCGGGGCACAACTTTGCAGCAGCGCTTCGCGCACCAGTTGAATGGCAATGGTGTCTTTTTCTGCCATGGAGCGAGGTGAGCCTTGTTGTTTTTTGGGTGGTGGGCATCTTAACCCAGCTGCTGAAGTCACCGCAGGGCCAATGTGGGAGCGAGCCTGCTCGCGAACGCGGTGTGTCAGATAAACAAATGTCACAGGCATACCGCATTCGCGAGCAGGAATGACAGTTGTTCAGCTAAGGTTCAGCTAAATGTCAATGAATGCCATTTGGGAATGAGTGTCATTATGTTACAACTTAGCCTCCTATCTAAATCGCTGTGGCTCGCCAATGCTCGTTCCCTTTTTGATCATGTTGCGCGAAGGCATCGAGGCCGCGCTTATCGTCAGCATCATTGCCAGTTATTTGCAGCAGACCGGCCGTGGTCAATGGATGCCAGCGGTATGGATCGGCGTCTTCCTCGCCGCTGCCCTTGCCCTGCTGGTCGGCGGTGGCCTGGAGCTGGTCAGTGCTGAATTCCCGCAAAAGCAGCAGGAGTTGTTCGAAGGCGTGGTCGGTCTGGTCGCCGTGGGCATTCTCAGTTCGATGGTGTTCTGGATGCGCAAGGTCGCGCGGTCGATCAAGCACTCGCTTCAAGCCTCGCTGGATCAGGCGCTGACGCAATCCAGGCATCAGGTGATTGCATTGATCGCCATGGTCTTCTTCGCCGTCGCTCGCGAAGGCCTGGAAACGGTGTTCTTCCTGCTCGCCGTGTTCCAGCAAAGCGAAGGCCCGGGCGCACCGATTGGCGCCCTGCTCGGCCTGATTCTGGCGGTGATCGTCGGTTTCCTGATCTACAGCGGCAGCATGCGCCTCAACCTCTCGGCGTTCTTCAAGTGGACCGGATTGTTCATCCTCGTGGTCGCCGCCGGGATTCTCGCCAACTCGGTGCAGGCGCTGCATGAAGCCGGGCTGTGGAATCACCTGCAAACGGTGCTGTTCGACTTCAGCGCGACGCTGCCGATGGACGGCCCGCTGGGCTCGGTGCTGGCCGGCATGTTCGGTTATCAGGATGCACCGACCGTCAGCACCTTGGGCGCGTACCTGATTTATCTGCTGCTGGCACTGGTGATGTTCTTCATGCCCGCGCCTCGCCAGGCGACGCCAACCACTTCCGTTTCCAGCCAATAAGGCCCTTCATGTCTACTACCCAAACCCCTCCGGCCCTGCGTTGGGCGCTGGCCGGCTCGGTGCTGCTGATGATCGCCGCCGGCGGGCTGTTCTGGTACGCCTCGAACATGGCCGCCGCCAAGCGTCAGCACAACCATGACGAAATCGTCGTCAACATCCACCCGCACAGTTGCGAGCCGAATGCCCTGACGGTGCCGGCCGGCCGCGCCAGTTTCCGCATCGTCAACCGCTCCGAGCGTGCGGTCGAGTGGGAAATTCTCGACGGCGTGCTGGTGGTCGAAGAGCGGGAAAACATCGCGCCGGGCCTGAGCCAAGTGATCAACGCCAACCTGCAACCGGGCGACTATGCGATCACCTGCGGCTTGCTCAGCAACCCGCGCGGCACCTTGCACGTCACACCGACGGCCGCTTCCGATGCCGCCGCCAAGGCCAAGCCCTCGATGGTGGCGTTCGTCGGGCCGCTGTCGGAATTTCGCGTGTATCTGGCCGTTCAGGGCAGCGCGTTGATCAAAGCGGCGACGGCGCTGAACCAGGCGATCGCCAGTGGTGATCTGGCGCAGGCGCAAGCGTTGTACCTGCCGGCGCGTGCCGCTTATCAGCGTCTGGCGCCGGCGGCGCAGCGCCTGGCCGAGCTGGACAATCAGATCAATGCCCGCGCCGATTACTTCGAAAAGCGCGAGCAGGATCCGGCCTTTGTCGGTTTCCATCGCCTCGAATACGCGCTGTTCCAGCAACGCAAACTCGACGATGTCGCGCCGATTGCCCAGCGCTTGCTCGCTGACGTCACCGTCCTCAAGCAACAGTTGCTCGCGCAGTCGCTGCCGCCGGAGCAATTGGTCAGCATCCTCGTGCGCAACCTCAACAGCCTCGCCGATGTGCGCGCCGGCAGCGGTGAAGAGGAACGCTACAGCCACAGCGATCTCAACGGTTTCGCCGCCAACACGCAGACTGCGCGCAAGGTCGTCGACCTGCTGCGGCCGATGCTGAGCAAATCCGCCGCTGACGTGTTGGCGAATGTCGACCAGGCCATGAGTGACTTCGACAACCAGCTCAACGCGTTCAAATCCGCCGATGGCTACGTCAGTTACGACGCCGTGACCGCCGCGCAACGCCAGCAGATCGCCGCCAAAGCCAAGGCTCTGGCCGCGGCAATGGATGGCATCGACCCCGCCCTCGGCCTTTCCGGCCTGTAAGCAGAAGACCACGACAGATGAACGATTCAGAACCTCTCAACCTGCAACGACGTCGCGTGCTGATGGGCATGGGCGCCGCCGGTGTCGCCCTTGCCGGATCGGCGCTGAGCTGCCCGGCCATGGCCGCGCAGCCTGCGCAAGTCACCGAAGCGCCGAGCAGCGACAAGACCGAAGACCGTCACGACTTTCACGGCGTACACCAGGCCGGCATCGTCACCCCGCGCCCGGCCTCCGGAATGCTGGTGGCGTTCGATGTGCTGGCCAGCGATCGCGAAGACCTCGAGCGGCTGTTCCGCACCTTGAACGAACGCATCGCGTTTTTGATGAAGGGCGGCCCGGTCGCGCAGGTCGACCCGAAACTGCCGCCGCTGGACTCCGGCATCCTCGGCCCGGTGGTCACCCCGGACAACCTGACCATCACCGTTTCCGTCGGCGATTCGCTGTTCGACGAGCGCTTCGGTCTGGCGGCGGCAAAGCCCAAGCGTCTGCAACGCATGGTCGGCTTTCCCAACGATGCGCTGGACGCCGATTGCTGCCATGGCGACATCAGTCTGCAGTTCTGCGCCAACACCGCCGACACCAACATTCACGCCCTACGCGACATCGTCAAAAACCTGCCTGACCTGCTGCTGGTGCGCTGGAAACAGGAAGGCAGCGTCCCGCCGCAAGCGCCGGCCAAACCCGGCGTACCGGCGCAGTCGGCGCGCAACTTTCTCGGTTTTCGCGATGGCTCGGCCAACCCCGATTCCAACGACGCCAAGGCGATGGAGCGGATTGTCTGGGTACAACCGGACAGTGACGAACCGGCCTGGGCTGCCCACGGCAGTTACCAAGCGGTGCGCATCATCCGCAACTTCGTCGAGCGCTGGGATCGCACGCCGTTGCAGGAACAGGAAAGCATTCTCGGCCGGGTCAAGAGCAGCGGCGCGCCCATCGGCGGCCACAAGGAAAGCGAAGTGCCGGATTACAGCAAAGACCCGGCCGGCAAGCTGACCAGGCTCGACGCGCACATTCGTCTGGCCAACCCGCGCACCGCCGCGACCCAGGCCAATCTGATCCTGCGCCGGCCGTTCAACTACTCCAACGGCGTCAACAAGAACGGCCAGCTCGACATGGGCCTGCTGTTCATCTGCTATCAGGCCGATCTGGAAAAAGGCTTTATCACCGTGCAAACCCGCCTCAATGGCGAGCCGCTTGAGGAATATCTCAAACCGGTCGGCGGCGGTTACTTCTTCACCCTGCCCGGCGTGACCGGCGATGACGATTTCATCGGTCGCTCGTTACTCGCTGCGACCTCTCAAAACAAAACCGCATGACACCCAACCGACACTGGAGCCGCCCCATGAAAAAGACGCCACTCGCGTTATTGCTGACCCTTGGTTTGCTCAACACTCCGCTGGCGGCGTTTGCCGCGACTGCACCGCTGGATCTGGTGGGACCGGTGTCGGACTACAAGATTTACGTCACCGAAAAGCTCGATGAACTGGCCAGCCACACCCAGCAGTTCACTGACGCGGTGAAGAAAGGCGACTTGGCGACCGCGCAGAAGCTCTACGCGCCGACGCGGGTGTATTACGAGTCGATCGAGCCGATTGCCGAGCTGTTCAGCGATCTCGATGCATCCATTGACTCGCGTGTCGACGACCACGAAAAAGGCGTAAAGGCTGAAGATTTCACTGGCTTTCACCGCATTGAATATTCGTTGTTCGCGGAGAAATCCACCCAAGGCCTGGATGCACTGGCCGACGGTTTGAACAAAGACGTGCAGGATCTGCAAACCCGCGTGGCCGGTCTGACCTTCCCGCCCGAGAAAGTCGTCGGCGGCGCTGCTGCTCTTTTGGAAGAAGTGGCGGCGACGAAGATTTCCGGCGAGGAAGACCGCTACAGCCACACCGATCTGTATGACTTCCAGGGCAATATCGACGGCGCCAAGAAGATCGTCGACTTGTTCCGCCCGCAGATCGAACAGCAGGACAAGGCGTTCGTAGCGAAAGTCGACAAGAACTTCGCCACGGTTGACAGGATTCTGGCCAAGTACAAGACGGCGGATGGCGGGTTTGAGACCTATGACAAGGTCAAGGACAACGACCGCAAGGCGCTGGTCGGGCCGGTGAATACGCTGGCGGAGGATCTTTCGATGATGCGCGGGAAGTTGGGTCTGAATTAAATCTTCAGCGCCTCATCGCGGGCAAGCCCGCTCCCACAGGTATCTAGGTGTGCACAGGCTTTGTGAACGACATCGAACACTGTGGGAGCGGGCTTGCCCGCGATAGCGATTTCAGCAGCGCTAGAGAATCCGGTAGAGCAACCGCTCAATCCTCACCCGACTCACCCGCTTGAGAAACTTCGCCACCCCTGCCGGGTAATCTGGCAGTGTCTCCAGGGTCTGGAAACTGTCGATCCGCGTGGTATGGCGGAAGATGTTTTCCAGCTCTTTCGCCCGTGGCTCCAGCCATTCGCCTTTCGGATCGTCGATCAGCAGCGCGTTTTCCAGATCCAGGCGGAACGCGCGCGGATTGAGGTTGTTGCCGGTCAGCAAGGTGTAGCGCTGATCGATCCACATGCCTTTGAGGTGATAGGTGTTGTCACCGTCGCGCCACAAGTGCAGGTTCAATTGGCCGCTGTCGATGCTGTGCTGATGGCGTTTGGCGAAGCGGCGCAGGCTGATCTCGTACAGATACGGCAGCGCGGCGATCACCTTGAACGGCTCGCTCGGCGGAATGTAGAAATCGTTGGCAGTCTTGTCGCCGACCACGATATCGATCTTCACGCCACGGGCCAGCGCGCGGTTGATCTCACGGATCACGCCCAGTGGCAGGTTGAAGTATGGCGTACAGATGGTCAGCTGCTTTTGCGCGCTGGCGATCAGTTCGAGAATCGCCCGGTTCAGCGGGTTGTTCTTGCCGACGCCGAGCAGTGGCGTGACCGACAGACCTTCTCGGCTGGTGCTGCCGGCGCCGGTGTCGTAAGTCGCGTATTTGAGACGGCTGCGCAGGTCGCCGATGTCGTTGCGCAGGCTGCGGGTAGTCGGCAGGTTGGGCAGGTCGAGACGGTGCACGGCTTTCGATTCGATCAGGCCATGCTTGACCAGGTGATGCATCGAATCCGCCAGCTCGCGACTGTGCAGCACGTGGTAACGGTCGAAACGGTACTTGTCAAGTTTGTGCAGATAGACGTTGTTGAGGCTGGCGCCGCTGTAGACCACCTTGTCGTCAATCACGAAGCCTTTGAGGTGCAGCACGCCGAACAGCTCGCGGGTCTGCACCGGCACGCCGTAGATCGGTACTTCGCTCTGGTGCGTGCGGGTCATGTCCTGATACCAGGCGGCGTTGCCCGGCTGCTTACCGGCGCCAATCAAACCGCGCTGGGCGCGCAACCAGTCGACCACCACGGCGATTTCCAGCTCGGGACGCTTGAGCTTGGCCGCGTGCAGGGCATCGAGGATTTCCTGACCGGCTTCGTCCTGCTGCAAATACAGCGCGACGATGTAGATGCGCTGGGTCGCTGCGGCGATTTGCTCGAGCAGGCAGCGTCGGAATTCGGCAGCACTGGACAGAATGCTCACCGCCTCGGCGGTCAGCGCGAAGCTGCGCAGTTTAGGCAGCAGAGAACGTTTGAAAAGCAACGGCATAAGGCTCGCAAGGTTCGATTCCGAAGAGTTTGAGAGCTTACACCATCGTCTGCGCCGGGTCTTGTCAGTGTCCGTAATGGCCCCTTCGCGAGCAGGCTCGCTCCCACCGTTGAAATGCATTTCCCTGTGGGAGCGAGCCTGCTCGCGAAAGCGTTTTCACACACGCCGAAGAAAATCGCTTGACCAAGGAGAACACTCGTTCTACTGTTAGCCACATGAACGAATCAATCAGCAATGACACACGCGACATCATTCTGGATGTCACCGAAAAGTTGATCTACAAAAGTGGCATCGCTGCCACCAGCATGGATCTTCTGGTGAAGACCGCCGGCGTCTCCAGAAAAAGCATTTACCGTTACTTTGCCGACAAGGACGCACTGGTTGTCGCAGCGCTTCAGCGACGCGATGTTCGCTGGATGCACTGGTTCACACATGCTGTCGATCAGGCCGAAACCCCGGTTGATCGCCTGCTCAACCTGTTTACCGTGCTCAAGGGCTGGTTCGACTCGGAAGGCTTTCGCGGCTGTGCTTTTATCAACACCAGCGGCGAAACCGGTGATCCGCAGGATCCAGTGCGGCTGGTGGCCAAAGAACATAAACAGAAGCTGCTCGACTACGTGAGCAAGCTGTGTACCGAATTTGGTGCCGAGGATCCGCAACTATTGGCCAGGCAGTTGCTGATCCTGATTGAAGGCGCCATTACCGTAGCGCTTGTGATGGGTGATCACAGTGCCGCCGATAATGCGCAATGCATGGCGCGAAAGTTATTGGGCCTGTAACTCTTAATAAGCCGGACTTGTTGTTCATACATCAAATGAATCAGGAGATTGAACATGTCGACTGCAGCCCAGGTACGTCCGCCATTGCCGCCATTCAACCATGCGTCAGCGATCGAGAAGGTGCGTCTGGCCGAGGATGGCTGGAACAGCCGCGATCCGGAGAAGGTGTCGCTCGCTTACACCCTCGATACCAAGTGGCGCAATCGCGCCGAGTTCGCCAACAACCGCGAAGAGGCCAAGGCGTTTCTGACGCGCAAATGGGCGAAGGAACTCGATTATCGCTTGATCAAAGAACTCTGGGCTTACTCCGATACGCGTATCGCGGTGCGTTACGCCTATGAATGGCACGACGATTCGGGCAACTGGTTCCGCTCGTACGGTAACGAGAACTGGGAGTTCGATGACAACGGCCTGATGTTCCAGCGCTATGCCTGCATCAACGACATGCCGATCAAGGAAAGCGAGCGCAAATTCCACTGGCCGCTGGGCCGCCGGCCGGATGATCATCCGGGGCTGAGTGAACTTGGCCTGTAAATTCACATAAATCCCCTGGGAGAGCAGTTAGCCTGCTAGCGACAGCGGATCGTCATTCAATGAATGTGTTGAATAACCGATCGGCATCGCCAGCAGGCATGTTCCTATCATTTCTCCTGACCGGTTACCGGTACAGTTCCCTGTTCTCGCCTTAATATTCCGCAGTTTTTTCCTCCCAATCAAAATCCGGATCCGTCTCATACTCGTAGGTAACCGTTGCCGAGTGTGATGCCGGGTGCATCTGAACCTTCGTAATCACCAGGATTTTTCCAGCTACAGTTCGGTTTTTGATGGTTTTATCCCGAGCGTCTTGTTCGGTTTCTTTAGTTCCGTGCAGGTCAACAATGAACTCCATCACCCATTCTCCTTTAAGTACCTTTTCACTAGCACAACAGCGAGAAGGGTCAATGCTGGCCTTCTATACACAATCTGGCACCTGTGAAACCTGACAGGTTTTTATATTGATTCGAACTAGCCACCGCTGCTAAACAGGTATTTCAATGACGCGATCCGGGTAAAGCGATAGCTCGCCGCAACACCTGGAAATGAGTAACATAACCGCCCTCCCCGCAGCCCACGTTCTGCGCCTTGCCGAATAAGCCGACTCCATGCCTTTCGAACTCAGCGTTGACCTCACCACCTTGGCCATTCTGGCTGCTGTTGCTTTCCTTGCCGGTTTCATCGATGCCATCGCTGGCGGTGGCGGTCTGTTGACCACGCCGGCGCTGCTGACTGCGGGTTTACCGCCGCATCTGGTATTAGGCACCAACAAGCTGAGCTCGACCTTCGGTTCGGCGACCGCCAGCTTCACCTTCTACAAACGCAAACTGTTTCACCCACGTCAGTGGACCCAGGCCATTGTCGGCACCTTGGTCGGCGCGCTGACTGGCGCGGTGGTTGCGCATTACCTGCCGGCCGAATGGCTGAACAAGATGCTGCCGGTGATCGTTTTCGCCTGTGGCCTGTATTTGCTGTTTGGCGGCACGCCGAAAGCGCCGCTGGACAGCGACGCGCCGATCAAAAAGAAATGGCAATCGACCCAAGGCTTCAGCCTCGGCTTCTACGATGGCGTGGCCGGCCCCGGTACGGGGGCGTTCTGGACAGTCAGCAGTCTGCTGCTGTACCCGATCGATCTGGTCAAGGCCAGCGGCGTGGCCCGCAGCATGAACTTTGTCAGCAACATCGCGGCGCTGTCGGTGTTCATCTTCTCCGGACAAGTCGACTGGATCATTGGCTTGTGCATGGGCCTGTCGGTGATGGTCGGGGCTTTCTTTGGCGCGCGTACCGCGATCAGCGGCGGCGCCAAATTCATTCGTCCGGTGTTCATCACCGTCGTGCTCGGCTTGACTGTGCGCTTAGCCTGGCAGCACTGGTTCAGCGTGGCCTAAGCGCCGCGCCACATAGACGTCGATCAGATAACGGGCAATCGAGCGCGATGCCGGCAACGGCGGCAGGTCATGCACGTTGAACCACTGAGCGTCCTCGATCTCGTCTTCCTGACAGACAATCTCGCCACCGGCATATTCGGCATGGAAGCCGAGCATCATCGAGTGCGGGAACGGCCAGCACTGGCTGCCGATGTACTGGATGTTCTTCACTTCAATCTGCACTTCCTCGCGAACTTCGCGAATCAGGCAATCCTCGGCTGATTCCCCCGGCTCGGCGAAACCGGCCAGCGTGCTGTAAACCCCGGAGACGAAACGCGGCGAGCGTGCCAGAAGGATTTCGTCGCCACGGGTAATCAGCACGATCATGCTCGGTGAAATGCGCGGATAACTGCGCAGCTCGCACGGCTGGCAATACATCGCTCGTTCGCGCGGTACTTGTGTCATCGGCTGGCCACAGTTGCCGCAGAAGCGATGCTCGCGTGCCCAAGTGCCGATCTGTGCGGCATAACCGAGCACTTTGTACAGCGTGTGATCGCCTTCGAGCATGAACGCCCGCAAGCCTTTCCAGCCGCATCCGGGCACTTCGCTGACACTGCGCAACTCGAGCAGATAGACCGGCTCGCCATCCAGATGACCAATCCCATGCTCGGCGAGGACTGAAAGGTCTTGGCGCTTGAGCCATTCGCGCGGGAACAGCGCGCCGTTGTCATCGAACAGAAAGCCTTCCGGGCTGCGCGCTACGGCCCAGCCGCCGGGTTGATCGGTGTCGAGTACTGCAGTGGTCCAGCGAGAGGTCATGGTTAACTCAATCCAGAAATTCGGGTTTCTGTTTGCTCATGTGGGCGGCCATGGCCACGCGCAGATCGGTGGATTGCAGCATGGCGGCGTTCCAGGTGGCAACGTATTCGAGACCATCGTCGATGCGATGATCGCGCATGTAGCTGATCATTTCCTTGGTGCCGGTCACGGCAATCGGCGACTTCGCCGCGATGTCACGGGCAATGCCGAACACGCCTTCGAGCAGTGTGTCTTTGTCACTGTAGACGCGATTGACCAGGCCCATGCTGCGTGCTTCCTCGGCGCCAAAGGTGCGACCGGTGTATGCCAGTTCACGCAGCATGCCGTCTCCGATGATTCGCGGCAACCGTTGCAGCGTACCGACGTCAGCGGCCATGCCGATGTCAATTTCCTTGATGGAAAATTGCGCGTCCTCGGCGGCATAACGCATATCACAAGCCGAGATCAGATCGATCGCCCCGCCCAGGCAATAGCCCTGAATCGCAGCAAGCACCGGTTTGCGGCAGTTGTCGACGGCGTTGAACGAG
Organism: Pseudomonas sp. Sample_21; assembly: GCF_004307525.1. Classification (NCBI taxonomy): domain Bacteria; kingdom Pseudomonadati; phylum Pseudomonadota; class Gammaproteobacteria; order Pseudomonadales; family Pseudomonadaceae; genus Pseudomonas; species Pseudomonas sp. Sample_21. The sequence goes on from NZ_RCNZ01000036.1 coordinate 97,003, forward strand.
GCTTGCAGATTAAGGATCTTGCGCCGCAGCAGGCGCGCATTGCGGCCCACGTCCTTGCCCAGTTCATTGGCGACACCGGCAAGCATCATCAGGTCAATGCCGGAGGAAAAATGCTTGCCGTTACCGCTGAGGACTGCCACGCGGACTTCGTCGGTATCGTCGATCCATTGGAATATCTCGACAATCTCGCTCCAGAACGCCGCGTTCATTGCGTTGATCTTTTCCGGGCGATTGATCTGCACATGCGCGATGTTGTCGGCCAGTTCGACACTGAAGGCGGAGTATTGAGTCATGGCAGTGATCCTTTACCGGGCTGGGAAATAAGGCCCGAACTATAACAAGGCAACGGGGCGGCGGTTCGGCCAAATGCGGGACTGACTGGCGCGGCTCATTGGGGAGCAGCCGAAGGCTGCGATCTTTTGGGACGCAGAGCGTCCCGGGCTGCGTTCCCACGCAGAGCGTGGGAACGATCGATTGGCTTATTTCAGCCCCAGCCTGTACAGCGAGCCATTTTCTTCATCCGTCAGCACATACAGATAGCCATCCGGCCCTTGGCGCACATCGCGGATCCGCTTGTTCAACTCACCCAGCAGACGCTCTTCATGCACGACCTTGTCGCCATCGAACTGCAGTCGAATCAGCTCCTGGGACACCAGTGCGCCGATAAACGCGTTGTGCTGCCACGGCGTGAAGCGATCGGCGTCGTAGAACGCCATGCCGGTAACCCCGGGGGATTTTTCCCAGACATGGTGCGGCGCCACGGTGCCTTCAGCAGTTTTGCCCTTGGCCTCTGGAATCGGCTGCATCGAGTAATTGATGCCATGGGTCGCCAACGGCCAGCCGTAGTTTTTGCCGCGCTCGATGATGTTCACTTCATCACCGCCACGCGGCCCGTGCTCGTTTTCCCACAACGTGCCGGTCCACGGGTTGAGCGCCGCGCCCTGCGGGTTGCGCAGGCCATAGGACCAGATTTCAGGCCGGACACCGGATTGGCCAACGAAAGGGTTATCGTCCGGCACTTTGCCGTCCGGGAAGATCCGTACGACTTTGCCTTGCAGCTTGTCGAGGTCCTGCGCCGTCGGCCGATCGTTGTTTTCGCCGAGGGTGATGAACAGATACCCGTCGCGATCGAACACCAGGCGCGAACCGAAGTGGTTGCTCACTGAGAGTTTCGGTTCCTGACGGAAGATCACGTTGAAGTCCTTCAACGTCTTCAGGTCATCGGAAAGCCGTCCGCGCCCTACCGCCGTACCAGCCTTGCCGCCCTCACCACCGCCTTCGGCATACGACAGGTAGACCATGCGGTCCTGCTTGAAGTCTGGCGACAGCGCCACATCGAGCAAACCGCCCTGCCCTTTGGCCCAGACCTGCGGCACGCCACTGATCGGGTCCGACAGTTTGCCGTCCTTGCTGACGACGCGCAGATGACCCGGGCGTTCGGTCACCAGCATGCCCTTCTGATCAGGCAGAAACGCCAGCGCCCAAGGATGTTCGAGGCCTTGGGCAATGGTGGTGACTTCAAGAATGCCCTGTTCGCTTTTCAGCTCCTTGGGCGCGGCGGCGAAGGCCGGGGCGCTGATCAGCGCGGCGGCGCAGCAGGTAGCTAATAGGGTTTTACGCAACATGCACGATTCCTTTTGTTCGTGTGAAAGGCTGACAGAACATCAGTCCTGCCGTTCAACGGTTGCTGCCGGTGCCCCGTGGGGGCGGGTTGGGAATGAAGGTTGGCGGATTGCTCGGCACCGAGCGAATTGGCTGGCCATTGCCGATACCGCGATTTTCAACGGTTGGCTGACGTGGCACGGGAACGGTGTTCGGCCCGCGAAGGGGCGGAGCGCTGGGCTGGGTGCCCTGCATGCTGTTGGGATTGGCCCGGCGGATCGGGCTGTTGTAGGGATTGTTGCTGTTGCCCGTAGGGCTTTGCGCCAGCACGACATCGGCATGAACCAGACCGCCACTGAGGGCAAGGACGGCGATGCCAAGCAGAAACCGGTTCATGGGAAATACCTCTCGATGTGCGTGGACTAGAGCCTTGGAGCCCACGCTACGCCGTGGGTTCGGATTTGTTAACCCTCGCGCCTTAAACAACATGTAACACGGCTTGACCGTACCGCTGGAAGCCGCGCAATCACCGGAAACTTTCTCACCGCGCCGCGGGTCACCTGATCATCACTCGGAGGACAGGTCATGGCTCGGGCAATCTGGAAAGGCGCAATCAGTTTTGGACTGGTACACATCCCCGTGGCGCTGGTTTCAGCGACGTCGTCCCAAGGCGTGGACTTCGACTGGCTCGACAGCCGCAGCATGGACCCGGTGGGCTACAAACGCATCAACAAGGTCACCGGCAAGGAAGTCACCAAAGAGAACATCGTCAAAGGCGTGGCCTACGAAAAGGGCCGATATGTGGTGCTCAGCGAGGAAGAAATCCGCTCCGCGCACCCCGTTTCCACGCAGACCATCGACATTTTCTCGTTCGTCGATGCCGAGCAGATTCCGCTGCAGAACATCGATACGCCCTACTACCTGGCGCCAGACAAGCGCGGCGGCAAGGTCTACGCGTTGCTGCGTGAAACCCTGAGCAAAACCAACAAGGTCGCCCTCGCCCGCGTTGTCCTGCATACCCGTCAATACCTGGCCGCGTTGATGCCGCTGGAGTCGGCGCTGGTTCTGGTGAAACTGCGCTGGCCCCAGGAAGTGCGCAGCCTTGATGAACTGGCGCTGGGCAGCGAAGTGACCAAGCCGCAACTGGCCAAGGGCGAGCTGGACATGGCCAAACGTCTGGTTGAAGACATGACCTCGGAGTGGTCGCCTGAGGACTACAAGGACGAGTTCGAAGACAAGATCATGGCGCTGGTCGAGAAGAAAGCCCACGAAGGCAAGATCGAGGACGTCGAGACCGCCACTGGCGAGGAAGAGCGCAAGACTGCCGACGTTATCGATTTGACCGAGCTGCTTAAACGCAGCCTCGGCGGCAAGGCACCGGCCAAGTCCAAGGCCAAATCAACCAGTAAGGCGGCGCCGGCGAAGAAGACTCGGAAGGCGTCTGGGGAGTAAGCGTTGGGCCAGATAGAGGTATGTTGGAAGTGAAACCGCCTTCGCGAGCAGGCTCGCTCCCACAGGGGAACGCATTCCAGATTGTGGGCGCGAGCCTGCTCGCGAAGAGGCCGGTACTGACGCCGCAAGCCTTCAGATCAGAATAAAGATCGCCAGCAGCGCCGCAAAAATCGTCCATTTTTCCAAGTAGTAACGCGTACGGTTGCGCTTCTTCAGCTCTTTGCCGCGCAAACGAATCTTGTAGATCTTGGTAAACAAGCGGTTGATGCCACCAGTCTTGTCCCCCGCATCATTCGGCGCGCCTGCCGCTGACATCACGGTGCGGCTGAACCAGCGGTTGAACGCGGCGGCCCAGCGGTATTTCAGCGGCCGCTCAATGTCACAGAACAGAATGATGCGATTCTGATCCGTGGTGTTTTCGGCGTAATGAATAAACGTCTCGTCGAACATCACCGCTTCGCCGTCGCGCCAGTGATAGTTCTCACCGTCGACGTTGATGTAGCAGCCAGGATCGTTCGGCGTATCCAGGCCCAGGTGATAACGGTAGGAACCCGCATACGGATCGCGATGGCGCACCAGTTTCGAGCCCGGTGGCAGCTCGGCAAACATCGCCGCTTTGATCGAGCCGATGCTTTGCACCAGTTCGGTGGTGCGTGGGCACAGCTTCATCGCCGATGGATGGCTGTCGCCGTACCACTTGAGGTAGAAGCGCTTCCAGCCAGTCTTGAAGAAGGAGTTGAAGCCGACATCGTCGTACTGATTCGAGCGCTTGATCTCGCCGGCACGCAACAGATTCTGGCCTTCCTCGCGAATCTCTGCCCAGTGCGCCTGCAACGGGCTCAGATCGGGAAAGTCTGCAGGGTTCAGATACGGCTTGTTGGGCATCCTGGAAAACAGATAGAGGAAGCAGTTGATCGGCGCGAGGAACGTCGAGTGGTCACTCAGTTGCCGCCCCAGTTTGTGGCGCACGCGCCCACGCAAGTGAACGTAAGCAATGGAGATGACATAAACAGCGGCAATGATGAGTTTCACGGAAAAGGGTCACACGTCAAAAGTGAACAAACTGCGCGCGTGGCGACCTGAGGCCCAGCGTCTTATGCAGCGGTCTTGATGCACAGGGCGCGTCCTTGGCCCGCGCCGTTTCCGGGCGCTCGGTGAAAGGGTGGCATTTTAGCCACAGTTCGTAACCGATAGTGAACCCTCAACTGTGAAAAACTGTCTTGCGCGTTTGCGTGTAAAGCTCCAGCACACTTCAATCCATACAAACGCCCGTTGCTCATTTCGATGGAACCACGCTTGGCACGCGCTCCTCTATCGCTTACCAATAACGGAGGAACCCCCATGATCGCCCCAGAAACCGGTATGAAACCAGGTCAGCGCTATCGAATTGAAAGCGTCGAGCGCGCGCCGCAATTCTCTGGCTTTTTTCTCGATGGAAAGTATTACCTGGGACCTGAGTTGCAGACGGCCATCGGCTGGCTTGAAGGGCAAATATTCTTCTACGACCAGCTCGACCCGACCGGTGAGCCGGTTTATCCGGGCAGAATTGCCGGCACGATCGAAGGGCTGACGCTGGTGATGCCGGACGGCTTACGCCTGGAGATCGAAGAAGCGCCTTATCTGGCGGAACCTGCTGCGCCAGTGCGCGCTTCCGTCGCCGGGCGCATCGAGCGTATCTCGCGGCAGCCGATACGCCCTTCGCCGCTATTGGTAGCCGGGGCTGCGATGTTGGTAGGGGTTTGCCTGTTGACGATCTCGCGCATCAGAAATCGCTGAAGGCCACCGCGCGAGCAGTGGCCCAACTATCGGTCACTGCTCGCGGGTTACCGTCAGTGCGACCACGGCGATTCGCTCGGCGCGCTCGTATTCAGGCTTGAGCAGTTCCTCGCTGAACACATCCGGATCGAGTTCGCGATAAGTCCAGCCGAAACGCTCGCCCTTGAGCAGAGGTGCCACGGCCTCGCGGAACGGGTCCTGCCCGGCGACGATCGCCACGCCGGTGTACACCAGCAACGTGCCGCCGACTTCCAGACGCGGTAACGCCTCACGCACGATCCGCACCGACAAACCCTCACCCAGCGCCCCGCCGCCGTGGCGATAGGCGCGCTGTTGTTCGTCGTTCATGTACGGCGGATTGGCTATGATCAGATCGAACTGCCCTTCGACACTGGCGAGCAGGTCGCTGTGATACACCGACACATTGTTTGCGCCCGCCAGCTCGGCGTTAACCGCACTCATGCGCAGCGCGCGCGGATTGATGTCGACCGCCAGCACGTCGGCATCAGGACGAGCCTTGGCCATGACCACCGCACCGGCGCCACTGCCACAGCCGATGTCCACTGCGCGTCTGATCGGCGAAAAGCGTTGCTGCAATTGCGCTTCGATGGCCTGGGCGAAGCGATAAGTGTCGGGGCCGAAGAACACCGCGTCACTCGCCGTCGTCGGGAACGCCGAGTGGGCGAACAGCCGGTCATTCAAGGTCGACCAGCGCACATGGCTGCGCCACACCGCGCCATCGCGTTCGACTACGCCGGCCTGCTCCAGCGTGGCCAGTTCCTCTGCGCGAAATAGCTCTGAAGGAAACGGCATCGACCAACCAAACACATCGCGCAGATCCTTGGCCAAAGGCGTGGCAAAGCGCTGCAGAAATCGTTCGTGAGTCAATGGCGTTGGGGTAATGAAGTGATAACCGCTGTCGAGCAGACGATTGCCCAGCTCGAGCAGCGCTCTGTCCGATGTTTCTTGTGCCGACATGAAGCCTCCTTGTTTCAACGCAAGCGGGCGCGCAGTTGGATGAAGCGACGCGTCGCGAAAAGTCCGGCCGGGCGCCAATGCCGCTGCGGTTGCAGCCACGGCATCAACATCGCCATTTGCTCGGCGGCAGGTTTGTCAGCCAGGGCCGCTTCCAGATTGAGCAGATCGGCGTCATCGTCAAAGTTTTCTTCGACGGCAGCTTCCCGGCGCACATAAGGCCGAGGCCGGGATGCCGGGCAATCCTGAGTGATCCAGTCGCGCAGCAGCTGTTTTTCATAGCCGTTGAACACACCGAACATCGCCGCATCGCTGCCGTCGATCAAACGCCAGAAACGACTTTCTTCCACCGCCTCGCCGCGCTTGATCCAGCTCTTGCGCTCCAGAGCTGCGAGGAATTCGCCCATTTGCCCCGGCGTGGCCAGCCATTGGTTGATGGTGCGGTTTTCGATACGGCAGTAATCGGAATGCATGTGCCGGCCAAAAACAGCTTTGCGCTCAAGCATGGCGATGACTTCATGGTCCAGATCGAACTCTGTGATCACGGCGGTGGTGCCCTTGCCGACATCATTGAGGCGATAACCAACAGCCATGCGCCGGTAGAACTCATCGCGCTCTTCTCCCAACGGCATCAGCTCGAGCATCGATTGCACAGCCTTGCGCGCGTGCCCGGTACTGGCGTTGTCGATGGTCACATGCAGGCGGAAATAGTGCGGATCGATGCCCAGCTCTGCCAATTCATAAGCACTGATCAGCAGATGCAGAGGCAGTTGTTCGTAGCCGAGATTGAAACCGATAACTTCAGGCAAAAACTGCCCGCCGAAACGTCCCAGTGCCAACTGCACCGCGCCTTGCAGAAAATACTCGTCGGCAAGACCGCTCAGATCGGAGCAGTCATGCTCGGCGAGCAGCTTGCGATAGATCACCACATGATTCTGCCGTGGCACGCCCTCTCCCAGCTCTTCAAGATAGGTATCGAGTAAATCGTCGAAACGCGGGTCCTGCCACTGCGGCAACAGCCCGGCCAACCAGGCGCCATCGACCTCTTTGGTCGGTGCCACATGCAGAATGAAATACAGCGCGTGGGATTTGTTGCGGAAATAGCGGCGCGGCGCGCCCTGCTGACGTTGCTCAAGGTAATCGGCGTACTCGGCCGCCACGCTGGCGCAGCGGGTTTCCGACCATTGCAGCAGGTCTTCGGCGCTGGCCGGCAAATCGTCAGACAGCGCAGCCGCCTTGCTCATTTGCCGGCGCAGAAAGTCCAGTGCCGCGCGATCAACCGTGGAGTCTTCCGCCAGCAATCGGTCATAGAGCCGGCGCTCGGTATCCGCCAGCGTGGATGTTTTACCCGAAGACTTCCTGGTCGGGATTTCGATCAGCGACATGACTCATTCCCCTGCGTTATTGGCATTGCCTATAAACGAAAGAGTGATTGGCGCTGAAAAAAATTCCTTTTTTGTGCGGGGCGATGCGCTCAGTGGTGTGCGCCGGTTGGCTAACCCAAAGCCGTGTCGAGAAACATCATCACGCCGAAGCCGAGCATCAGTCCGAGCGTGGCCGGTGTTTCGTGGCCGTTGCGGTGAGTTTCCGGAATCACTTCGTGGGATACCACGAAGATCATCGCACCGGCAGCCAGGCCCATTGCCACCGGGAAGCCCAACGCGAAGCTGTTGGTGATGCCCAAACCGATGATCGCGCCCAACGGTTCCATCAATCCTGAAGCGGCGGCAATCAACGCTGCACGCACTGCGGAAATGCCCGTCACGCGCAGCGCCAACGCCACAGCGAGGCCTTCGGGGATGTCCTGAATGGCGATCGCAGTGGTCAGCGGCAAGCCGATTTTCATGTCGCCGGTGGCGAAGCTGACGCCGATCGCCATGCCTTCCGGCAGGTTGTGCAACGTGATCGCCAGCACGAACAGCCAGACCCGATTGAAGCGCTTGGCTTCTGGGCCGCGCCGGCCGCTCTTTTCATGTTCGTGGGGAACGAAACGGTCGAGGCCGACCATCAACGCTACGCCCAAGGCCATGCCGGCCACAACGACGGCAGCGGCGAGCATGGGACTGCTCACCGCCTCCTTCGCCGCCGCAATGCCCGGCAGGATCAGTGAAAAGGAACTGGCGGCCAGCATCATCCCTGCCGCAAACCCGAGCATGGTGTCTTGAGTTCGCGAAGTAATCGCGCGCAACGCCAGGGCCAGCAACGCACCGATTGCCGTCGCGGCAAAACCCGACAGCCCGCCGAGAGTTGCGAGGCGTAGCGTGTCGCGGCCGGTACTGACCAAACCGGTGTAGCCGCTGATCAGCAACAACACGGTTACACCGACCAGGGTCAGCCAGAAAATGCGCCCTCCCCAGCCCGTGCGCGAAAGGTTCACGAACCATGCGCGTACGGGAGCTGCGAATGAAGATGACGGTAGCGCCATGAAAACTCCTCGGTTTCAGGTGGCCGGTGCGAACGGCGTGGTTTCATCCAGTTGCGCCAGCGGAACATCGCTGCCACCCGGGGTCAGAATCACCTTGCGGCATTCTTCCTGCTTCTTATTGAAGATCTTGTAGCCCTCCGCCGCCTGCTCGAGCGACAGCCTGTGAGTGATGATCGCTTCGGGCTGCAACTTGCCGGTTTCAATGTAGCCAAGCAGCTCCGGCAGAAAACGCTGTACGTGAGTCTGGCCCATTTTGAAGGTCAGGCCCTTGTCAAAAGCGTCGCCGAACATAAAGCCATGGATAAACCCGGCATACACCCCCGGAACGCTGACCACGCCGCCACGGCGTACAGCGGCGATGCACTGGCGCAAGGCCTTGCCGCTGCTGCCTTCAAGCTTGAGTGTAGCCATGACCGTTTCGGTGGTGCTGCCCTTGGCTTCAAGGCCGACGGCATCGACCACGGCATCGACGCCGCGATGGCCGGGAGTCTGGCTGGTAATGGTGTCGGCCGGGTCATCGTCTTCATCGAAGTTGATCGGAATCACGCCGTAGGTGCGCTGGGCATAATCGAGGCGGTACTGATGGTGATCAACCATGAAGATCAGCTCAGCACCGAGCATTCTGGCGCAGGCTGCGGTGAGCAAACCGACCGGCCCGGCGCCATAGATGGCCAGACTCGAGCCCTGTTTGACGCCGGCGTTGATCACGGCTTGCCAGGCAGTCGGCATGATGTCAGAGAGAAACAGTACTTTCTCGTCCGACAGCGTGCCCGGCACCTTGAACGGCCCGGTATTGGCTTTCGGTACCCGCACCAGTTCCGCCTGGCCACCGGGAATTCCGCCATACAGACGGCTGTAGCCGAACAGCGCTGCTGGCGGCGGAATCATTTTCTTGTTCAGCGCCGCGCCGGGACCTTCATTGGTGGTCTCGCAGGCGGCGTAAAGCTCTTGCTGGCAGAAGAAGCAATCGCCACAGGCGATCACGAACGGAATTACCACGCGGTCGCCGCGCTGCACGGCCGTGACGGCTGGGCCGGTTTCTTCGACGATGCCCATGAACTCATGGCCAAAGATATCGCCGTGCTCGACGGTGGGTATTTTGCCTCGGTACAGGTGCAGGTCCGATCCGCAGATGGCGGTAGCGGTGACGCGCAGGATGATGTCGTCGGCGGCTTCAAGTTTCGGGTCCGGTACGGTTTCGACGCGCACGTCATGGGCGCCGTGATAGGTCATTGCTCGCATGGCTTGGTCCTCACTCGTTTGAACGAAAATGGCTACTGCTCCACTTTCCGAAGTGAAAATGGCCGAGTGAGTTCATTCGGGTTTTCGAGATTTTGATCAGCGGATATCGGTGACTTCTCGGACGAGCCGATGCGTACGCCCGTTTGCCTGCCATATAACTGCCGTCTGAGTTATGCGACAATGCGCGCCAATGTCCAACAAGAACCCCGTACTCGTCGCTCAGCAGCTTGCCTTCAACGGCCCCAGTTGCGGACGGCTTATGCGCGTTGGCTCAACTCAAGCACAGACTGGGGGGAGCTGGAAAAGCTCCAGATTGGTATTCAAGTCCGGTACCAGGCACCACAGACCAGCTCTAACCCATTGATAGGTAAGGTAATTGATTTCCACAGCTAACATCACGATGCAGTTTGGCGCCAAGCCGCTGTTCGAAAACGTTTCGGTCAAATTCGGCGCAGGCAATCGCTACGGCCTGATCGGTGCCAACGGTTGCGGCAAGTCGACCTTCATGAAAATCCTCGGCGGCGATCTCGATCCGTCCGGTGGCCAGGTCATGCTCGAGCCGAACGTGCGTCTGGGTAAGCTGCGCCAGGATCAGTTCGCCTACGAAGAATTTACCGTGATCGACACCGTGATCATGGGTCACGAAGAGCTGTGGAAGGTCAAGGCCGAGCGCGATCGCATTTATTCGCTGGCGGAAATGTCCGAAGAAGACGGCATGGCCGTTGCCGAGCTGGAAACCGAGTTCGCCGAGATGGACGGCTACACCGCCGAATCCCGCGCCGGCGAATTGTTGCTGGGTCTGGGCATTCCGCTGGAACAGCATTTCGGCCCGATGAGCGAAGTTTCGCCAGGCTGGAAACTGCGCGTGTTGCTGGCGCAGGCACTGTTCTCCGATCCGGAAGTGCTGTTGCTCGACGAACCGACCAACCACCTGGACATCAACACCATTCGCTGGCTGGAAAACATCCTCACCCAGCGCAACAGCCTGATGATCATCATCTCCCACGACCGTCACTTCCTGAACAGCGTGTGCACGCACATGGCTGACCTGGATTACGGCGAGCTGCGTCTGTTCCCGGGCAACTACGACGAGTACATGACCGTGGCGACCCAGTCCCGCGAGCAACTGCTGTCGGACAACGCCAAGAAGAAAGCGCAGATTTCCGAGCTGCAATCGTTCGTCAGCCGCTTCTCGGCCAACGCCTCGAAAGCCAAGCAGGCCACCTCCCGCGCCAAGGCGATCGACAAGATCCAGCTGGCCGAGGTCAAGCCTTCCAGCCGCGTCAGCCCGTTCATTCGTTTCGAGCAGAACAAGAAGCTGCACCGTCAGGCGGTCATGGTCGAGAAAATGGCCAAGGGTTTCGATGGCAAGCCACTGTTCAAGGACTTCAGCTTCCAGGTTGAAGCCGGCGAGCGCGTTGCGATCATCGGCCCGAACGGTATCGGCAAGACCACCCTGCTGCGCACCCTGGTCAACGAACTGACCCCGGACGCCGGTAGCGTGAAATGGACCGACGCCGCCGAGCTGGGCTACTACGCTCAGGACCACGCTCACGACTTCGAAGACGACGTCACCCTGTTCGACTGGATGGGTCAGTGGACCCAGGGCGAGCAGATGATTCGCGGTACTTTGGGCCGGATGCTGTTCTCCAACGACGAGATCCTCAAGTCGGTCAAGGTCATCTCCGGTGGTGAGCAAGGCCGCATGCTGTTCGGCAAGCTGATCCTGCAAAAGCCGAACGTGCTGATCATGGACGAACCGACCAACCACTTGGACATGGAATCGATCGAGGCGCTGAACCTGGCGCTGGAAAACTACCCGGGCACGCTGATTTTCGTCAGCCACGACCGTGAGTTCGTATCGTCCCTGGCCACACGCATCATCGAGCTGAGCCCGAACGGCGTGACCGACTTCAGCGGCACTTATGACGACTACCTGCGTAGCCAGGGCGTCGTTTTCTAAGAGCAGCTTTTAGTTTCAAGCTGCAAGCTGCAAGCTGCAAGTTAAAAGCCCTGTCCGTGTGACGGGGCTTTTTGCATTCGGCGTTTGGGAATGGTGGGTGCGCAGATATTCGCGAGCAGGCTCGCTCCCACATTGATCGTTCCCACGCTCCGCGTGGGAATGCAGCCCGGGACGCTCCGCGTCCCAACAGCGGACGCAGAGCGTCCATGGCGGCGTTACCACGCGGAGCGTGGGAACGATCAATAAGGCGAAGTAGTTAGCCTGCTTTCTTTTATCCCGGCCCCGCGCCATGATGTCGGCAACTCTTCCACCGCCGCCCGCGAACGAGTGCTCATGTCTGCGCAGCCACTGCCACCGCAAAGCTCCCTGGCGATCACCCTGCAGATCGTCTCCATCGTTTTCTACACTTTCATTGCCTTCCTCTGCATCGGGTTACCGATTGCGGTGTTACCCGGTTACGTCCATGAGCAACTGGGTTTCAGCGCGATCATTGCCGGCCTGGTGATCGGCTCGCAGTACCTCGCCACCCTGCTCAGTCGGCCAATGGCCGGGCGCATGTCGGACACGCTCGGCACCAAACGGGCGATCATTTATGGCTTGTGGGGGATTGTCCTCAGTGGCGCGCTGACGTTGCTGTCGACCTTGCTGCAAAGCTTTCCGCTGACCAGCCTGTTGATCCTGATTGCCGGGCGCTTGTTGCTCGGTATCGCCCAAGGCCTGATCGGCGTCGGCACCATCAGTTGGTGCATGGGCCAGGTCGGTGTCGAGCACACCGCGAAATCCATTGGCTGGAACGGCATCGCCTCTTACGGCGCAATTGCCATTGGCGCGCCGTTAGGCGTGGTGATGGTTGCCGAATATGGTTTTGTCAGCCTTGGCCTCGCGCTGTCGGCGTTGGCGGCCGGTGCGCTGTGGTTGATCCGCAACAAGCCTTCGGTGCCGGTGATTCGTGGCGAGCGCCTGTCGTTCTGGGCGGTGTTCGGCAAGATTGCGCCGTACGGCACCAGCCTGACGCTGGCCTCGATCGGCTACGGCACGCTGACCACGTTCATCACCCTTTATTACCTCAACCGAGGCTGGACCGGCGCGGCGTACTGCCTGACCGTGTTTGGCGCGTGTTTCATTCTGTCGCGATTGCTGTTTATTTCGGCCATCGCCCGCTTTGGCGGGTTTGCCTCCGCCATCGTTTGCATGTCGGTTGAAACCGTCGGCCTGGTGATGTTGTGGCTGGCGCCCTCCACTGCGTATGCGTTGATTGGCGCAGGGCTGGCCGGGTTCGGGCTGTCACTGGTGTATCCGTCTCTGGGGGTGGAAGCGATCAAACAGGTGCCGAGTTCCAGCCGTGGTTCAGGGTTGGGGGCTTATGCGGTGTTCTTCGATCTGGCACTGGCGATTGCCGGGCCATTGATGGGCGCGGTGGCGTTGAATCTGGGCTATTCGTGGATTTTCTTCAGCGCGGCATTGTTATCGGTGACCGGGTTGGGCCTGACCTTGTTGCTCAAGCGCCGCGCACTTTCCTGAAAGCAGACAATTCAATTTCCCGTGGGAGCGGTGTTTGAGTTATTGATCCGCCGTCTGCATCCCGGCCCGTGTCGATCTGCCTAGTGCATGAGCAAAAAAACGTCCGGCCTCGGAGATCAGGTTGCGGTGTATATCCTCGCGATCTACCCCGTCGGCATCGGTGCACAACGCAGGCATGGCGCGGATCTGCTCTTCGGTGCACGGCGCCATGAACACGAAGTGCCCTGCTCCGGCCAGCAGTTTGAAGTCCGGCGCGGTGGGCAGTTTGCGCGCCAGGGCCGCAGCGTTTTTATCGAAGGCCACCAGTTTGTCGCCGTCGCCGCTATAGAGCAGCACCGGTACGTGCACATCGGCGAGGGTGTGGCGGCCGAACTTGAGGCTCAGCGGGGCCATCAGCAATAACGCGTGAACCCGTGGATCGGCCACCGGCTGCAAGTCATCGCGATCGACAATCAGCTCGCCCTGGGTGTTACAGGCGTCGTGATCGTCCGGGCGTTCCTGACAATAGCGGCGCAGACGATCCAGATCCGGTTGCGCCCCGGAAAGAATCAACGCGGTCTCGCCACCGGCCGAATAACCGATCACACCGACCTGTTCAGCGTTGACGAACGGCGCCAGCATGTTGTCGGCGAGGGTGGCGGTGATCGCTTGGGAAATCTGGATTGGCCGGCCGTAGAGATTGCTCAAAGTGCCAAGTCGGCTATGGTCGCGCCAGTTGTCGCCGGGATGAATCACCGCAACCACGACAAAGCCTTTGCGCGCCAGTGAAGTGGCCAGATCATGCAGAGCCAGCGGCGTACCGGTGTTGCTGTGGGACAGCATCAACATCGGAAAGCGGCCGATCGCGACTTTGGTGTCTTCCCCAGCCTCGACCGAATAGCCCTCAAGCAAGCTCATGTGCTCGCGGTCACTGGACGGGTAAAAAGCGATGGCGCGCATCGGTTGCAGATCGAGCGGGTCGAGAAAGGTCATCTCGTGATAACCGACGCTCCAGACAGGGTGGCGCCCCGGTGCGGCCTGCACTGAATTCAGGCTGGCCAGCAGGCAAATCAGCAACAGTGCACAAAGATGCCTCATGAATGCCCTACCCTGTTGGACCACATCGTCGGATGTGCTAAAACTGCATAACCCGGGCCAGATTATGTAACAGCCAGAAACAAAAAACTCCGTATTCGGCCCTTGCGGAACCAGAATACAGAGTTTTTCGGGGATTACCTGAACATCAGCTGTTCTTTACGCAGGCCTTATGCGGCGGCGAACAGTTGCTCGCTGATCTTCGCTTGCGCAGCGCTCATGGCGTTGTTGCGCACTTCTTCGCCATAGGCCAGACCTTCAGCGCGGACGATTTCGATATCGGTGATGCCGAGGAAGCCCAGTACCAGCTTCAGATACTCTTCGTGAGCGATGCCGCTGGCCTGACCGGCGTGGATGCCACCGGAAGTCGACACGATCACCACTTTCTTGCCGCCGCACAGACCTTCAGGGCCGGCTTCGGTGTAGCGGAACGTCTGACCGGCGACGGCAACGCGGTCGATCCACGCTTTAAGCTGGGTTGGAACGGTGAAGTTGTACATCGGCGCGGCAATGACCACGGCGTCAGCAGCGATGAACTCGGCCAGGGTCGAAGCGCTCAGCTCGGCTTCGTGCTGTTGCGCAGCGTCGCGCAGTTCGGCGGTGGTGCCGGCGGCAACCAGCGTGGTCGACGAGAAGTGGCTGATCGCATCGGCGGCCAGGTCGCGGTAGGTGACCACGGCGCTCGGCTCGGCGGCTTGCCAGGCGTCGACGACTTGACGGCTCAGCTGACGGGAAGCCGAGTTGTCGCCGAGAATGCTCGAATCGATATGCAAAAGTTTCATGTGGGTTCTCCTGAAAAAATCGCCGGCGGCGACGGAATGGAGACAATCCTACGCAACAAACCAATAGCTGATTAGTCACCGACAATGCGATAGTTCGTCCCATTGATAGAACGACTGGAAGCTCGCATGCAGGACCTCAACGATCTCTGCTATTTCGCCAAAGTGGTCGAAGCCGGCGGATTTGCCGCCGCCGGGCGCCTGCTCGGTATTCCCAAGTCACGGCTTTCAAGAAGAATTGCCGAACTGGAAGAGCGCCTTGGCGCACGTCTGCTGCAACGCACCACCCGCCAACTCAATCTCACTGCCGTCGGTGAACGCTATTTGCGCCACTGTCAGGCGATGTTGCTGGAAGCGGAGATGGCTGACGAAGCGGTTGCGAGCATGTCCAGCGAACCGCGCGGGCGCTTGCGGGTGTCGTGCCCGACCGGGCTTGCCCATGAAATGCTGCCAACGGTGATCAGCGACTTTCTCGGCAAGTTTCCGCAGGTGCAGCTGGAGGTCGTGCTGCTCAATCGCCGAGTGGATCTGGTCACAGAAGGCATCGATGTCGCTTTGCGCGTGCGCGATCACGGCGATGAAGATCCGTTGCTGGTCACGCGGCGCTTGCGTCAGGCCCAAGCGGTGGTGATCGCCAGCCCGGCGTTCATGCAAGGCAAGACCATCAATCATCCGCAGGACCTGAAAACCCTGCCGGTGCTCGGCGCGCTGGAAGCCGATCGCATGGTGCATGTGCGTCTGCTCGATCAACAAGGCAAGAGCGTCGATCTGAGCATGGAAGCGCGGCTGGGCATTGATGACTTCGTGGTGCGCAAGGCCTGCGTCCTGGCCGGTCAGGGCTTTACCGTGCTGCCGATGATGTTCTGCGAAACCGAATTGCGTAACGGCACACTGGTGCAAGTGCTACCGGAATGGTCATTGCCTGGCGGCTGGCTGCAAGCGGTGTACCCGCACCGGCGCGGGGTGATGCCGGCGGTGCGCGCATGGATCGATCACTTGGTCGAATCGTTCAATGCCTGCGGGGATAGGTTTCTATGAAACAAGGAAGAATGAGCGAAGCCGAGGTCGCCGAGTTTTGTCTGGCCCTGCCCGGCGCCCGCGAAGATTACAAATGGGGCGGCGTGCGGGTGTTCTCGATTGCCGGCAACAAGATGTTTGCCTTGCAGGGATTACGTGGTGATTCGCTGGCGTTCAAGGTCGACAAGGACCTGTTTCTCGGCCATTGCGACCGCCCGGGGATTCATCCAGCGCCGTATCTGGCACGGGCGCAGTGGATCATCATGCACCCGCCCTACCCGCTGAGTGCAGAGGAATTGCAGGGTTTGTTGCAGCGATCGCATCAACTGGTGGTGAGCAAGTTGCCTAAGAAAACCCAAATCGGCCTGCTTTTGTAAGCACGCAAATCCTGTGGGAGCGAGCCTGCTCGCGAAGGCGGTTTGTCAGGCGACTCATCAGCGAGGATGAGATTGCTTTCGCGAGCAGGCTCGCTCCCACAGGGGATTTTCGGTGGACGTTAAATCAGCGACAGCAAGTTCGATCCGAGGAAAATCTGGTCAATCCAGAACACCTGATGCAACAGCACGATCGCCCAGAACAGAATCTGAAACGACACCTTGCGCGTCTTGTGCCGGAATACCTGCTGCGCGATCAAAGCTCCTGGCCAGCCGCCCGCCAGTTCTAACGCATGCAGGATGTTTTCCGGAGTGCGCCAGGCATCGGCGCGGGCCTTGCGTTTGTCGGCCCAGTACAGAAAGAACGCCAGCACACTGACAATCCCGTACGCCGCCAGCGGCACCCGCGAGATGCCGCTGAGCCACATCGACAGCGAGCCGAACAGCGGCAGCGCGCAGACGATCAGCAACACCACGAGCTTCAATTTCAGATGCTGAACGCGCCCGCTTGAAGGTCGTCCCTCAGGGCGGCGCGTGCGGGAATCGTTCATGCCTTGGCCGCCGACCAGTCCACCCAGCCGAACTGCCAGGTCGCCAGAATGAACAGGCCGAACGCAATCCGGTACCAGGCAAAGGCTGCGTAGCTGTGGCTGCCAATGAACTTGAGCAGGCCGCGCACAGCGATCATGGCGAAGATGAACGCCGTGACGAAACCAATGGCGAACACCGGGAAATCCGCCGGCACGAACAGGTCGCGGTATTTGTAGCCCGAATACACTGCCGCACCGACCATGGTTGGCATGGCGAGGAAAAATGAAAACTCGGTGGCCGTCTTGCGTGACAGGCCGAAAAGCAAGCCACCAATGATCGTCGAGCCGGAACGCGAGGTGCCTGGAATCATCGCCAGACATTGCGCGAAGCCGATTTTCAGCGCGTCGGTCCAGCGAATCTCGTCGACGGTTTCGGCATGCACTTCATGCTGGCGCTGTTCGGCCCACAACATGATGATTCCGCCGATGACCAGCGCCGCCGCCACGGTGATCGGGTTGAACAGATATTCGTGGATCAGATCGGCAAAAATTACGCCGAGCACTACGGCCGGCAGGAAGGCGATCAGCAGGTTGGCGGTGAAACGCCGTGCGCTCGGCTGGGTCGGCAGGCCGATCACCACGTCGAGGATCTTGCGCCGAAATTCCCAGACCACCGCGAGGATCGCGCCGAGCTGGATGATGATGTTGAACGCCATGGCCCGCTCGCCGCCGAAGTTCAGCAAGTCGGCGACGATGATCTGGTGTCCGGTACTCGAAATGGGCAAAAACTCCGTCAGCCCTTCTACAACTCCTAGAATCAGTGCCTGCAAGGCGGTCCAAAGATCCATCAATCCCCCAGAGAGCGATGCGCGCGGGCATGCCCCGATAGTATTTTTTCGTTCACTGCGTCCAGCGTAGCCGGTAAAAGCTGTAGCGATTGCGCGCGCACAGGATCCACACGAAACGGTAAAAATTCCGTGAAATATCAAAACCGGATTCAGGTTTTCGCGCGCGGGGCCGAAATCCTAACAGACAAGCCTTAATAGCGCTCCCCGCGTTAGGCGGCTCAAGTCGCGCAATCGCAAGCCCACAGCGGTGGCTGGATGCTGGCGATCGTTTAATTACAAGAACAAGAGTCCGGAGTGACAGCGTTATGAACAGCTTGCGCAGTGTGTCGATCAGCCGACGCTTGTGGCTCATCTTGATCGTGGCGGTGGTCATGTTGCTGACCTTGGGCGTGCTGATGCTCAAGCAGATCCACGACGACCTCTACCACGCCAAGGCGCAGAAAACCCAGCACGTGGTGCAGACCGCCAGTGGCCTGCTGACTTATTACCACGGCCTGGAAACGGCCGGCACCCTGACCAGGGATGCCGCGCAAAAGCAAGCGTTGACCGCGATCCGTGGCCTGCGCTATGACCAGAGCGACTACTTCTGGATCAACGACCTCACGCCCGTGATGGTCATGCACCCGACAAATCCCAAGCTCGAAGGCCAGAATCTCTCGGCGATCCGCGACCCGGACGGCTTTGCGGTGTTCAACGAGATGGTCGCCATTGCCAAGGCCAAAGGCGCGGGCATGGTCAATTATCGCTGGCCGAAACCGGGTGCGACCGATCCCGTTGCGAAGACTTCGTACGTGAAATTGTTCGAGCCGTGGGGCTGGGTAATCGGTTCCGGCGTTTACGTCGACGATGTTCAGGCGGAATTTCAGGAACAAATGATCAAGGCGTCGGCGATCGGCCTGGCGATTGCGCTGATCATGGCGCTGCTGGTGATCCTGATCGCACGCAGCATCGTCCGTCCGTTGCAGGAGACCGTGAATGCCATGGCGAACATCGCCAGCGGCGAAAGCGACCTGACCCGCAGCCTCGATACCCACGGCAAGGATGAGGTCACTGAACTCGCCCATCACTTCAATGCCTTCACCGCCAAGTTGCGCCGAGTGATCGGTGATCTGCAGGTCTCGGCCAGCGCTTTGGGGCAGTCTTCCAGCGAGCTGGGCAACGATGCCTCGCAGGCGCAGCAGCGCAGTCAGCAGCAATCGCAGCAGATGGAACTGGTGGCCACCGCGATCAACGAAGTCACCTACGGCGTGCAGGACGTGGCGAAAAACGCCGAACACGCCGCCGCCGAAATGCGTGATGCCGAAGCGCAGGCGCAACAGGGCCAGATCAACATTGACGGCAGCCTGCAACAGATCGACAAGCTCTCCGGCACGATCGATCAGGCGGTGGAAGTGATCCGCACCCTGGCGGCGGAGAGCACGCAGATTGGCAGCGTGCTGGAAGTGATTCGCTCGATTGCCGAGCAGACCAATCTGCTGGCCTTGAACGCGGCGATTGAAGCGGCGCGTGCGGGTGAACAGGGTCGCGGGTTCGCCGTGGTGGCCGATGAGGTGCGCTTGCTGGCCCAGCGTACACAGAAATCGACCGCTGAAATTCAGTCGATGATCGAGCGTTTGCAGAATCACTCGGAGGCTGCGGTGAAGGTGATCGGCGACAGCAGCAAGGCCTCGCAATTGACCATCGAACAGGCGGGACTGGCCGGGGCGAGCCTTAATGCCATTGGCCAGGCGTTGCGTAATCTCAATGGCCTGAATGCGTCGATTGCCAGCGCTACCTTGCAACAGGCGCAGGTGGTTGAGGACATCAACCAGAACGTGACCCAGGCGGCCGGGCTTTCCCATAGCACCGCGTTGGCGGCTGAGCAATCCAGTGCAGCCAGCTTGCGCCTTGGGCAACTGAGCGAACAGCTCAACGGGTTGCTGCGCCAGTTCCGGGTCTGACCGGTCACCGAGGTGAGCCCACCCCTCACCCCAGCCCTCTCCCCGAGGAGAGGGAGCAGATCACTGGGCTTTTCATGATCTGCGTTCGACGCGATATTCCAGGTCAGCGTACCTCGACCAAACAACGCGGTCAGTTCCCTTTCCCTCCGGGAGAGGGTTAGGGTGAGGGGCTTTTGATCGCAGATCACTGGGCGTTTCATGATCTGCGTTCGACGCAATATTCCATGTCAGCGTACCTCGACCAAACAACGCGGTCAGTTCCCTTTCCCTCCGGGAGAGGGTTAGGGTGAGGGGCTTTTGATC